>DATDJD010000338.1:0-2593 GCA_036520695.1 Actinomycetota bacterium | reverse complement strand
CAAGTTGATGATGAGCCGGTCGTCGTCGAACGCGCGTATCGCGGTGGCGTCGCCGTCGTCGGTCTGCAGTCGCCAGACGAAACCGGGACTGTCATCGGCGAGCGCGTTGATCGGCGCGAGTTGCTCGACGAATCCGGCCAGCTCCTCGGAGTCCATCGGTCCTCGCGGCACACCGATGTTCAGCTGCGCCAGATAGAAGGGTTGGGACTCAACCATCGGGCCAACCTAGCAGCGTGCTGCGTCGAGGCCGGTCTTCACCAACCCACCAGGAAGTCGTGTGCATCTGCTCGGCGACCGAAGCAGGGACCGGGGTTTGCCTTCCTCCATTTGGGAAGATACGCGGCCATGGAGACCTCGTTCGAACGCCCCACGGCTGAGCTCATGCTCGACACGCGAACACCGGCAGAACTCGCCCTCACCTCCGATGGTTCGAGGCTCGCGTTCTCGCTTCACGCCACCGTCGCCGACGTTGGGTCGTTCGTGCCGAGCGACCTCTACGTGATCGGAACCGACCCCGACGCCCAGCCGACGCAACTCACCACCGGCGCCTGGGCCGACACCGCGCCCGTGTGGTCGCCCGACGACGCCCGCGTGGCCTTCCTCTCGGACCGCGTCACTCCGGGTCACCAGCTTCCGTACGTGATGGCTGCAGAGGGCGGAGAACCATCCCTGGCCGCGACCCTTCGGGGTTCAGCAGAGAGCGTGGCGTGGTCGGCCGACGGCGCCCGGCTACTGGTCCTCGTTGCCGACCCAGGTTCCTACGGGCTGGACTGGGGTGCGCGGGCGGTCAAGGGTGCCGAGCCCGACCCCGATCCGATCGTGCGACGACCCGGTGACTCGCGCCGTCGCCTGTTCCTGATCGATCTTGCGTCCGGCGAAGCCACGGAAGTAGGACCGGTCGACCTCAGTGTGTGGGAGGTGGATTGGGATGGCGGCGACACCGTCGTCGCGGTCGTCGCGACCGACCACACGGGATCCGGCTGGTACCAGGGCGTCGTGGCCCGTCTCGATCTGAAGACGCGAACCGCCGACACGCTCTACGCACCGACGTGGCAGATGGAAGGGCTCGCGCTGTCGCCCGACGCTGCCCGAGCGCTGATCGTCGAGGGCTACGCCAGCGATCACGGTCTGCTCGCCGGCAGCGTCAAGATCATCGATCTCACCACGGGCGAGACCACCGATCCGTGGCCCTCGCTCGAGTCGGTCGGCCTCGCCTCCTGGTGTGATGACGACTCGATCTGGTTCGCGAGCACCGACGGCACCGGCAACGCATGTGGCCGCGCGTGGTTGGACGGACGGCTCGAGCAGCGCTGGCGCGATGACGCGTTCGTCGGCGACGCCATCACGACACCGACCTGTGCGATCACCGAAGACGCTGCCGACGTATGGACCACGCACCAGGCGCACGCCACGCCGCCCGAACTCGCTCGTTTCGACCACGACGCCGGCGCGTGGCGGCGTGTCACGTCGTTCAACGACCACATCGTCGAGGGACGGGTGTTCCCCGACGTCCGCACGATCCGGTGGATGGGCGAAGGCGGCGTCGAGATCGAAGGCGTGCTGATGACGCCGCACGGCGCCGAGGGCCCGCTGCCGACGATCGTGTGCGTGCACGGCGGACCCACGTGGAACTGGGGCTCGTACTTCAACGACTCCGAGCCCAACGCGGTGCTGCTGGCATCGGCGGGCTACGCCTGCCTCATGCCGAACCCTCGAGGGAGCATCGGCCGCGGGCACGCGTTCAATCAGGGAGTGATCGGCGACGGCGGTGGCATCGACTACCGCGACATCATGGCCGGCGTCGACCACGTGATCGCCGAAGGGATCGCCGACCCTGATCGGCTCGGTATCAGCGGCCTGTCCTACGGCGGATACATGGCTGGCTGGGCGGTCGGACAGACCGATCGCTTCCGCGCCTCAGTCGCGATGTCGGTGGTGTCCAACTACCTCTCTTTCCACCTGACCTCGGAGGTGTGGTGGTACGACCACGCGATCCTGGAAGGCAGATGGGACGACCCCACGAGTCAGTACATGGATCGTTCGCCGATCACGCACGCCCACGGGTGCACGACGCCGACCTTGATCCTGCAGGGCGCGGTTGACCGGTGCACCCCGGTCAGTCAAGCCGACGAACTCTTCACCGCGATCGCGGAAACCGGCACCGACGTCGAGCTAGTGGTGTACCCACGCGAGGGCCATGTGCCGCTCGAGCGTGCGCACGCGATCGACGCGATCCGCCGTACTCAGGAGTGGTTCGACCGCTACCTCTAGGCCTTCACGTTGCCCGGGCATAGGGTGGAGGTGTGGCCCGAGGAGGTTCGTCGATGAACGATGCCGCGGAACGGATCGATACCGTCGTGATCGGTGGAGGGCAGGCGGGTCTCGCCGTCGGTTACTGCCTCAAGCGGGCCGGTGGCACCTTCACGATCCTGGAGGCCAACGCCCGACTCGGGGACAACTGGCGTACCCGGTGGGATTCCCTCCACCTGTTCACCCCCGCACGACACGACGGGTTGCCCGGCTGGCCGTTCCCCGCTCCGAGTTGGTCGTTCCCGAGCAAGGATGCGATGGGTGACTACCTCGAGGCGTACGC
>DATDJD010000337.1:0-2328 GCA_036520695.1 Actinomycetota bacterium | reverse complement strand
GTCCTCGACCGCCTCACTGATCGCGATGCCCAGCGATCCCGTGGAATCGGGGTGCGCCTCCAAGATCCCTCGACCGCTGTTCGTCTTGTCGCTCGGAGATGCCACCACGGACGCGCCGAACGTCTCCATGAAGATCCGCCGGTACGGCTTCTGTTCGTATGAGGCCTTCACCATGTACACGTCGCATTCCAGGCCGAACATGCTGCACGCCATGGCCATGGACGAACCCCACTGGCCCGCGCCCGTCTCGGTGGCGATACGACGGATGCCCGCCTGCTTGTTGTAGAAGGCCTGCGGCACCGCGGTGTTCGGCTTGTGACTGCCGGCAGGTGAGACCCCCTCGTACTTGAAGTAGATGCGCGCGGGGGTGTCGAGCGCCTGTTCCAGCCGGCGCGCACGGAACAGCGGCGAGGGCCTCCACAGACGATAGATGTCGATCACTTCGCCGGGGATATCGATCCACCGGTCGGTGGAGACCTCCTGCCTGATCAGGGACTCGGGGAACAAAGGCGCCAGGTCCGCGGGTCCCATCGGTTCCTTCGTCTGCGGGCTGAGCGGCGGCAGCGGCTGCATGCCTGCACCCACCATGTCCGGGATCAGGTTGAACCACGCCGTCGGCATGTCCTGGGGCTGCAGATCGAACCGGGTTCGCACGTCGGACATGGCGATTCCTCCTCGTTCGCGGGTTGAGGCGCGAGCCTACCGAGGAAGGGCCTGGGGTGCTACCCGTCGCCCGGGTGCGTTGCGACCTCAACCCAACCGTCGACGACGCGCGCCTGGAAGATCGGGAGAGGGTCGGCGGCCGGTCCGTCGAGCGGTTCGCCCGTCTCCACGTCGAAGACACTTCCATCGAGGGGACATTCGATCGTGGCCTGCCGGTCGTCGAACGCGCCTTCGGACAGTGAACAGCCCTGATGCGTGCATTCGTCACCGAACGCGTAGAGATGGGCTTCGTCGTGGGCCACGGCGACGCGGCCGGCAGGGGTGTCGTACGCGCGCGCTTCGCCCTCGGGGATCTCGCCCATCGCGCCCACCCGCACGTAGTCCATCCCGGTCCTCCTCGGTCTCAGGCCTGCGTCAGCGCCGAGAACCCCCGCTGGGCCAGCGTGAACACGCCGAGCACCGCCAACAGGATCAGCGCAGGGAACATCATGCCGGGGATCAAGAGCCCCACCAGCAGCGCCAGGAACCGTTCGAGCCGCTGGAACAGCCCTTCGGTGAGCTTGACACCCACGGCTTCGGCCTCGGCTCTCACCTGGCTCACCCCGAGCGAGACGATCAGCGTCAGCAACGCCAGCGCGGCCTGGACGGTTTCACCTTTGGCCGCCAGGTCCCAGAACAGGCACGAGAACAGGATCATGTCCGAGACCCGGTCCAACACCGAGTCCATGAACGCGCCCGATCGCTTCGATTCCCCACGATGTCGGGCCACCGACCCGTCGAACACGTCGCACAGTCCGCCGATCAGCAACAGGATGCCGGCGACGGCCCAGTTGCCGGTCACGATCTGCCACCCGCTCAAGACGATGAACACCGGCGAGGCCGCCGTGAGCTGCCACGGACGGACACCGGTCCAGATCAGGAACGCGAGGATCGCGCGGTAGGGCCAGGCGAAGATCTCCTGCATGAACCCGCCCGCAGCGCTTTCGTTCTTCCGCGGCGCGGGCATATCCCGGACGCGAGGTGCCTCACGCTCCGGGCGTTCTGCGTCGTCGTCGCGAGGACGTGTCACTAGTCCATCTCAGACTAGCTCAGCCGGTATGCGGCTCGAACGAGACGACGGAGTAGCGGAAGCTGCCACCGGGCGCCTTGTACACGACCTCTTGGCCTTCGGATGCGCCCATGAGCGCGGTCCCCAACGGCGACGTGGTTGTCACCGTGCGCGCGCCCGCCGCCTTCTCTTCGGCGTTCTCAGCCAGCAGGTAGGTCTCGTCGTCGGGATCGTCCTCGTCGAGCGGGCGGATCGTCACGAGCATGCCGGCACCCACCTCGTCGGCCGCTGCCGGTGCTTCGACGATCTCGGGGTCGCTGATCGTGTGTTGCATCTTGCGGATCTTGGACTCCATCAAGCCCTGTTCGTCCTTGGCGGCGTGGTACTCAGCGTTCTCCTTCAGATCACCCATCTCGCGAGCGACGCGGATCTTCTCGGTGATCTGTTCGCGTCCGGTGGTGGTGAGCACCTCGAGCTCGGCCTTGATCCGTAGGTACGCGTCGAGGGTGAGCGTCGCGGTGGGTTCTTGATCAGGCTTGCGGGGAGGCTTGTTGGCGAGTTCGGCGGGGAGTTCAACCATGGCGGCCAGTGTACCGAGGGGGCGGGGCAGGCTTCCC
>DATDJD010000336.1:0-21465 GCA_036520695.1 Actinomycetota bacterium | reverse complement strand
GTAAGGAAGGACGTGGCTCCGAACGACCTCCCACCTGGTCGCCCCCACCCCATACGCAGCCTCCCGGCTGCTCTTGGGCACCGCGCGGAGGGCCTCCATCGTGATGAGGATGATGATCGGCAACACGAGGACAGCCAGGGTCATGCCCCCGGAGATGAAACTCCGCCCGAAGCTGTCGGGTCCGGTGAACGAACGCATCGCCTGCACGAACACCACCAGACCGAGGATCCCGTACACGATCGACGGCACACCGGCCAGGTTGCGGATATTGGTGGTCAGGATGCGGTTCAGTCGATTGTCCCGGGCGTACTCCTGCAGGTAGATCGCCGCGGCGACGCCGATCGGCATCGCCACCACGGTCACGAACCCGATCAGGATCAGCGAACCGACGATGCCTTGGCGAACCCCCGCCCGGGTGTCGAGCCTGGAGACGTTGCTCGTCACGAAATCGCCCAGGCGGGTCGACAGCACCGGCCATGCGGTAGCGAGGGTGGTCCCGATCAAGACGATCAGGATCAACAGTGCGAGGAGCAGCGATAGCAACAGCGCGGCTTGGAAGATGCGTCCCCACAGATCCCGTTTCGATCCCCGCAGTGCAAGTTCCACCGTGCGATGGACCTGAGCGGAAGGGGCGATGGATGCCATCAGTACTCCTTCCTGACGCGCCGCACGAAACGCTCAGACAGCATGTTCATCGCCAGGGTCATCACGAACAGGAGCAGACCCACGAAGTACAACGCGTCGAAGGGGTTCGCTTCCGATGCACTCGAGCTCTTCACTTGATCCGAACCGATCGCCAACGATGAGATCGCTCCTGTCATCGTCTGTCCGGGCTCGAGCGGGTTCCAGTGCCGGATCGCGCCGCCGCTCGCGCCGGCCGCGATGGCGACGATCATCGTTTCCCCGAGCGCCCGCGAGAATCCAAGGATCAATGACGCCATGATCCCGGAGACCGCGGCTGGGAAGACCACCTTGATCGTTACGGTGCGTCGACGGGCGCCGATGCCGTAGGCAGCTTCGCGAAGTGCGTTGGGCACCGCATACATCGCGTCCTCCGCAACCGATGCGACGAGTGGGATGATGAGGATCCCGACTGCGATACCCGCCGCCATGATCGTGAAGGTTGGTGTCGCACCCATCAGGTCTTGCACGATGTTCGGATTGATCACCTGGAGCGCGAAGTACCCCAACACGACGCTCGGGATGCCTGCGAGCGTCTCGAGGATGGGCTTCAGCCTCCGTCGCGTTCTGGGACTGGCGTACTCCGAGAGATACATCGCAGCACCGAGGCCGAGGGGGGCCGCGATCACCATCGCGATCACGGAGACCTCGACCGTCCCGATCAGGATCGTCGGGATGTCGTACTCACCATCGCGTGGGAACCATCCGCTCGTCCACAGCTGGCTCAGATCGATCTTCGTGAGGAAGTTCACCGTCTGGCCGATCAGCGCGAGCACGATGGCGACGCTGACGACCAAGGAGATACCTGCAGCCGTGAACAGGATGCCGCGGACGAACGCTTCCTTGCGTTTGCGCCTGGGGCTGCCTTGCAGCTTCTTGATCGACAGCCCGGGGTCGCCCGTCGTCGTGGACATGGTGCCGGCTACCTTACCCCTCCGTGTCGGGCCCAGAGAAGGGCCGAACGGCTCGTCGCCGTCCGGCCCTCACGAGGAAAACCAAGGTCGATCAGGCCGCGGCCGATGCCCACGCGGATCGGGCAGCTTCGACACGCTCGGTCGGCAGGGCGATGTACCCAACCTGTTCGGCCAAACCGCCGGTCGAGAGTGCCTCGTCGCCCAGGTAGAAGTCGACGTAGGCCGCCACCTCGGGGCGGGCAGCCGCTTCAGCGCTCACGTAGATGTACAGCGACCGCGACAGCGGGTAGGAGCCGTCGGAGATCGTCTCGGGTGACGGTGCGACACATCCGTCGCCGCCATCGACCTCGATCTCCTTGACCGCGTCGCCCGCTTGCTCGGCGAACGCGAAGCCCACGAAGCCGAGGGCGCTCGGTGAACCTTCCATCGCGGTGATGATGACGTTGTCGTTCGGCGACGCCTGGTAGCCCTCCTTGCGGAGCGACGCGGCGTCGTCCTCGGGCACACCCTGTTCGATCGCGATGTCCTCGATGCCCGTGAGCTCGATGAACGCATCGTAGGTACCGGATTCCGGCCCAGGGGCGGTGATCTCGAGCGGTGCGTCCGGGAAGCCCCCGTTGCCACCGACCTCGGCGGCCAGCGAGTCGGCCCCGTTCCAGGTGTCGATGCCGTCGGACTGCGGACCGAACAGCGCGTAGATATCGCCGTTGTTGAGGCAGGTCACACCTGAGTTCTCGGGGTTGGTCATGACCGTCACGCCGTCGAGTGCGACTTCGAGTTCGGTGTACTCGATGCCGTTCTTCTCGCAGGCCTTCGCCTCGTCGTCCTCGATGGGTCGCGACGCGTCAGAGATGTCCGTCTCGCCTTCGCAGAAGAGTTCGAATCCGTCACCGGTTCCCGGACCGTCGACACTGATCGCGACACTCGGGTTCGTCTCGTTGAAGATCTCCGCGACGATGGACGAGATCGGTTCGACGGTCGACGAACCGGAGATCACGATCGAGCCCTCCAGATCCACCGCCCCCGTGGCGCCCGTGTCCCCGTCGCCACCGCCATCATCGTCGCTGGAGCATGCGGCCGAGACCAGAGTGAGTGCGAGCACTGCGGCGATCGCACCCGTGGACCTGCGGAAACCTCTCATCGAACCCCTCCTGTAGGGACGGTCATCATCGGGGCGAATGGTAGGCAGGGGGGATGGACGGTCGGCATCGCCAAGGTGAACGGCAGGTGAACAGCCCGCCGTGGCATGAACGGCCCGTGAACAACACGGTTGAAGTGACCTGCTACGGAGCCCGGGCCGTCCTTCCTTGGCCGCCTTAGCCGGGTCGACTGCGTGAACGGACCGGGACCGCGAGGTGAACGAGCCCGGGACCAACCTAGACTGCTGCGATGGACCCCCTCATCACCATGCTCGTAGTTGTTGGTGGAGTGGCGGCCATCGGTATCGGCATCGCTGTCGGACGCAGGTCCAGGGCCAGCCGACTCAGCGACCTGGAATCTGAGGTCCAACGTTCGACCGACGCCATGCGCCAAAGTGAGCGATCCAACCTCGACGGGCGGCGCGTTCAGGACCTGATCCTGAACTCCATGCAGGAAGGCATCCTCCTCTTCGATGGCGACCGTCGAACCGCGTTCGCCAACGGGGCCCTCGAACACCATCTGGGGACCTGTCCTGACGCGGCGAACCAGCTTTACCCGCCAGCCTTGAGGGAGATGGTCAGGGGCATCGCAGGCCCCGACGACGTCGGCATCATGGAGTTCGATCGGGACGAACCGACCCGCTGGCTTCGGGCGACGGCGACGGCCGCAGGCGGCGACGGATCGATCCTGCTCGTGGTCACCGACATCACCGAGACTCGGCGCATCGAGGCCGTCCGGCGCGACTTCGTCGCCAATGCTTCCCACGAACTGAAGACACCGGCTGCCTCGATCCAAGCTGCAGCCGAGACCCTCGTGTCGGTCGCAGATCGGGACCCAGCGGCCGTCCCCCGGTTCGCGTCGCAGCTCGAGCGCGAAGCGATGCGGCTGTCACGCATCGTGGCCGACCTGCTCGACCTGTCCCGTCTGGAGTCGGGCAGCGATCTGGGGGAACGGGTGCGGCTGGATGCGTTGGTGCGTGAGGAGGTTGAGCGGTTCGACGAGCGCGCCCGCGAGGCCGGCGTGGTCCTCGACACGAGTATCAGCTCCCCGGCATCGGTGTCCGGCTCGGCTCGCGACCTCTCCCTCCTCGCCCGCAACCTCATCGACAATGCGATCCGCTACACGAGTCCCGAAGGGCAGATCTCGATCCGCGTTCATCCCGACGGCGCGCGGGTCGCGCTCGTCGTGGCCGACGATGGCATGGGGATCCCGACGCGTGACATCCCCCGCGTATTCGAACGCTTCTACCGCGTTGACAGGGCCCGGTCGAGGGAGACGGGCGGTACCGGACTGGGGTTGGCGATCGTGAAGCACGTCGCCGAGAACCACGGCGGCTCGGTCGAAGTCGTGAGTGAGCTGGGGGCCGGGTCGACATTCACCGTGACCTTGCCAACGGCGACCTGACCGTATGCTCCCCCGCGTGCCCAGGATGCAGCCGTGACCACCATCTTCCTGATCCGTCACGGACTCACCGCCCAGACGGGCAGGATCCTGTACGGACAGACGCGTGGCATCCCACTGGATCACCGTGGGCGCGCCCAGGCGGAGCAACTTGCCGACCGGTTCGCAACCGTGAAGCTCACCGCGATCTACTCGAGTCCGCTCGAGCGATGCACCGACACCGTCGAACCGCTCGGGCGCCGACAGCGCCGGCCCGTCGTGGTGCGCGAGGACCTGATCGAGATGGATGCCGGTTCGTGGACGGGACGCACGCTCACCAGTCTCCGACGCCTGAAGCGCTGGGGTGAGGTGCAGCGATCACCGTCGACGTTCCGTTTCCCCAACGGGGAATCCTTCGAGGAAGCGTTGGCCCGGACGACCGCTGCGGTCGGCGCGATCGCCCGCAAGCACCCCCGAGGGCGAGTGGCGGTGGCGACCCACGGCGACATCGCCCGCATCCTCATGGCGCACTACGGAGGGGCACCGCTCGACGCCTTCCAGCGCACGGTCATCGACACCGCCTCTGTGTCGGTCGTGCTCCTGGATCGTGGCGATGCGCGCGTGCTGCTGGTCAACGACACGGGTGGCCTCGATCGCTTCGGTCCGAACGGTTCCCCGCCGCCGTGGGAGATCCAGGAAGCCACGGGAAGCGCGGGCGGCGGCGCTTCCCGACGAACCTGAGAGCATGTCCTCCATGGAGCTGGGTCCGGTCACCCGAATCACGGCCGACGCCGTCGGCGAACCCGGTATGCGTGCGTTCTACCTGCAGTTCGAAGCCTCCGGTGAAGTCGTCACGATCGCCGTCGAGAAGCAGCAGGTACAACTGCTTGCAGCCTCGATCCTCGAGTTGTTGGCCGACCTGGAACTGGAGACGGGCCTGGGTCCGGACGAGGACGAGATGGCCTTACATGACCCGGTGACACCACGTTGGCGCGCCGGCAAGCTGTCGCTCGGCTACGACCAGGATCGAGAGCTGTTCCAACTGGAGGTCGAGGAATCCCAGCCCGAGATCGACGAGGACGACCCCGCCTCCCTCCTGGTGGGTGAACCGGAATCGATCACCCTGCTCGCGACCCGCGAACAGATGTTGGCGCTGTCGCGTCACGGTGCGGCCGTCTCCGAGCGCGGACGACCCATCTGCCAGTACTGCGGGAACCCGATGGACCCGGAAGGCCACGCGTGTCCCGCGATGAACGGGCACTCCTCGCGGGATTGAACGATCCCGCGGTCGCCCCGGCCATCGCCACCGGCGACCTGGAGATCTTGGGGTTGCTCCCCAACTCGTCCAACTACACGTTCCTGGTGCGAGCCACGAGCGACGGGGTCGATCCGCTGTTGGCGGTGTACAAGCCTCGTCGCGGCGAGATGCCCCTGTGGGACTTCCCGCAAGGGACCCTGTGTCGGCGTGAGGTCGCTGCCTACGTGATCGCGCAAGCGCTTGGTTGGCCCAATGTCCCTTCCACGATCCTTCGCGACGGCCCCGAAGGTCTCGGTTCCGTCCAGACGTTCGTCGAGTTCGAGCCCCACGAGCACTACTTCACCCTGGCGGAACGGTTCGCCGACGTGTTCCGCCAGGTGGCGCTGTTCGACGTCCTCGTGAACAACGCGGACCGCAAAGGAGGCCACACGCTGCTCGGCCTGGATGGTCGGATCTGGGTGATCGACCACGGGGTGTGCTTCCACACGGAACCGAAGCTTCGCACGGTGATCTGGGAGCACATGGACGAACCGATCGCCGCCGATTCCCTCGCCGATGTGGAGCGTCTCGGGGAGATGCTGCAGTCCGGCAGCCCGCTGCGGGACGACCTCGCTGCGCTCCTGGACCAGGAAGAGATCGCCGCCATGCATCGACGCGTCCGAGAGATCCTTGCTGAGCCGAAGATGCCGTCACCGCAAGGAGATCGCCCGTTCCCGTGGCCTCCCGTATGAGTGGCGAAGTCCTGCGGGTCACCGAGGTCGCAACCCCGCTCGGCGGGCTCACGGTGGTGAGCTCGAGCCGGGGGATCGTCGCGACGGCCTTCGACGATGAGGATCCGGGCCTGACGGTCGCAGCGATCGAGGAGCGTCTGGGGGTCACAGCGCGGGCGGCCGCCCGGGTCATGGCACCCATCCGACGCGAAGCCGAGGCGTACTTCGCGGGAAGCGCCACGACCTTCTCCACGCCGCCTGACCTGCGATCCGTGGGTGAGGGCTTCTCACGGCGGGTGCTCGAGGTCACCGCCACGATCCCCTACGGCGAGTTGTGGACCTACGGTGACGTCGCCGCCATGGCGGGCAACCCCGGCGCGGCCCGGGCCGCGGGCAACGCCCTCAGCCGGAGCCCGATGGAGCTCTGGGTTCCCTGTCATCGAGTCGTGCATGCCGGCAGAACCTTGGGCGGCTACGGACGTCACGAAACCCGCAAACGCTGGCTGCTCAAGCATGAAGGCGCCCTCTGAGAGGATGGATGGTATGTCGATCCGTCGCCTCCCGAGCCTCGTCGTGCTCATCGTCTCGTGCACGAGTCTGGCCTGCACCCAGGGCGGAGACGCACCCGATCCCACGCCCGCGACCAACTCGATCGACACATCTACCTTCGCGGCGCAGGTGGCCTCCACCGACATGGCGGCGGGACGCGACGAGCGCGTCCAGGTGGGCGTGGTCTCCAGCACGCAGGATGCAGGGGTCCAACTGCTGTCGTACGGAAGCGTGCAGCTCTCGTTCGCGTTCCTGGGCACCGATGGGTCAGGTGAACCGCAGGAAGGGCCCGCCACCAGCGCCACCTACCTGCCGGCGCCCGGCACCGACGATGCTGGCACCGAGCCCACGCTGACCAACCCCGCCGATGCCCGAGGCGTCTATCAGGCCGAAGGGATCGTGTTCGAGGATGCCGGGGTCTGGCGCGCGACGGTTTCGGCCGATGTCGCCGGCATGGGGCCTCTGAAGCTCGAATCGAACTTCGTGGTCAAGGTCGGGTCCACGTTGCCGGCTCCTGGTGACCGAGCGCTGCGCACCGAGAACTTGACGATGGATTCCAAGGGCGTGGAACCCGTCGCCATCGACTCGCGGGCCCAGGGCGATGAGCCGGTTCCAGACCCAGAGCTGCACCGGTGGACGATCGCCGAGGCCATCGGTCAACACCGCCCCGCACTGGTCTTGTTCTCGACCCCGGTCTACTGCCTGAGTCAGTTCTGCGGCCCCGATGCGGAGGCGCTCGCGCAACTCGCGAAGGACTACCCGGATCGCGCGGTCTTCATCCACATCGAGATCTGGAACCTGAACACCCCTGACGAGAAGATCGCGAACGAGGCCGCTGCGGACTGGCTGTATCGCGACGGCGACCTCACCGAACCATGGCTCTACCTGATCGGTGCCGACGGGAAGATCGCCGACCGGTGGGGTCCCTTGTTCGACCCCGCCCAGGTCGGCGCGACGCTCGACGCGTTGCCCCCGATGGAACAGGGATGATGGTGCGCTGATGGACGAACAGCCGCTGGTCCCGCCGCCGCCGTCCGCGATCGAACCGTGCTACCGCCATCCCGACGTGCAGACCGGCGTGCATTGCACCCGATGCGGGCGGCCGATCTGCACCGAATGCATGATCGCCGCCCCGGTGGGCCACCAATGCCCCACCTGCGTCGCCGAAGCTCGTCAAGAGTTCCGCCGAGGGCCGGGTCGGCGGATCGCCGTCGCCAACGCCAAGGGTGTGTCGGTCACCAACGTGATCCTGGTGACCCTGATCGCGGTCTTCGGGCTGGAGCTCGTACGCGGAGGGCTCGAATCGATCGTGGGCGGCCCGAGCCTCCGCGAGATGGTGGACATGGGCGCGATGTTCCCTCCGTTCGTCGCCGAGGGTGAGAGTTGGCGCCTGTTCACCGCGATGTTCCTGCACTTCGGCGTGATCCACCTCGCCGTGAACGCCTACTCCCTCTACATCTTGGGCAACGTACTGGAGCGGGAGTTGGGACGTCCCAAGTTCGCAGCGCTGTACCTCCTGTCGGGTTTGGTGGCCAGCGCGACTTCCTATGCCTTCAGCGACGTCGTGGTCGTGAGCGCCGGCGCGTCGGGAGCCATCTTCGGCATCTTCGGTGGTGTGTTCGCCGTGAACTACCGGCGGCGACACACCCCGCAAGGCGCCATGGCGATGCGCTCGATGGTGCAGATCATCGTGCTCAACGTGTTCATCAACGTGGTGCTGAGCTCCTACCTGGATTGGCGAGCGCACGTGGGCGGCGCGATCGCCGGGATCGTGCTCGGGTTCGCCTTCGCCTACCCGGGACGTGACGAGACGAATCGGGTCGCGACCGCGGTCGGCATCGTGGCGGTGTGCGCGGTCATCGTGGTGACCGTGATGGTGCGAACCGACCAGATCCGCCAGATCGCTCAGTTCATGCAGTAGGCGGGTCGGCGATCCCGTACAGGTAGCCCTCGCGGGTTCCGAAGTAGAGCCACCCACGCCAGACGGCCGGCGTCGACTCGACGCAGCCTTCGAAGTGCAGCGTCCACAGCAGCGGAGGTGCCTCGCTGAGGTCGGCGATGTCCCATGCGTACACGTCGCCGAGGCAATCCCCAAGGATCAAGACATCGTCGACGACCACCGGCGAGGCGATCGAGGGGGAGCCCACGGAGAGTTCCTGCACGACCCCTCCCGTGAGACGGTCCACGATCAGCACCCGCCCGGCCGCGGTCGAGAACACCACGACGTCGCCGTAGAGCGCTGGAGTGGACCAACTTCCACCCGCCCCCTCGAAACCGATCTCACGCGCCTCGAGGCTCCACACGACAGGATCATCGGTGAGCCGAGGATCGAGCTTCAGCAGTTGCCCGACTTCACGTGCTCGTTCGTTGAACCGTTGGTACTCCGCGGCGACGTACAGGAACCCCTTCTGATCCATGACCAGCGATGCATCGACGTCGTCACCCGCCCAGAAACGGAACACCTGGTCGTACTCGGTGCCCCCGGCGAGCAGATCCCTGATGTCCCAGCCCTGGACCAAGCCGCCCGAGTTGGCGAAGTAGACGACCCCCTTGCGGAAGACGACCGAGTTCTCGATGGAAACATCCTTGTCGCCGAGGTCACGCAGCAACTGGTCGTCGAATCCCGCGATCGTCGCCACGATCTCGGGGGCCACGGTGACGAGGCCGCTCGGGTCATAGCCTCGATGCAGCCGCACCACGTAGAGCCAGCCGTTCTCGCCACCCTCCAGCATGTAGTCGCCGATGATCAACGGAGCCCCGTCCCAATCGTCGTTGCGCAGGGGCAACGGCACGGTCGTGGCCGCGTTGATGCTCCACAGGAGCGTCGGCTCCGGACGGTCCAGCGCAAGGATCCGAAGGTGACCATCGCGTGACCCTCCGTAGTACAGCGGGAACCCGTCAGGGTCGGATGTCGCCGATCCCTTCGCCAGGTCACGGGTTCGGTAGTTGGGTCGAACCTCCTCGCCCGTGAGCCCGTCCAGGAAGTGGTACTGGCCGTCGTAGGCACCCTCGCGCACCTCGACCGAGTCATCCGGCAACTGGATCACGTTGGGCTGGCCCGTCCACCCGGTACCACACCACTCGTCGATATCGACGCCGACGATGGACTCCGAACACATCAGGTCTTCGGCGTTCCGCGGGTGACGCCATCGGACCTGCGGCTGCCGGGGAACAGGGCCCTCACCGTAGTAGGAACGCGTTGCGTTCCCTCGGAACGTCGTGATCCCTTCGACCGCCTCGTTGATCGGCCGCGGGGTCTTGACGGCCCCGGGCGACGTGAGGTCAGTTTCGCCTGCGCTGGCCCCTCCCCCCTCGCCTGCGTGCAGCACCGTCGCGCCGATCAGTGCGACGACGAGCACCGCTGTGATCGCGAAGACCGATGCCGGTCGAGGGCGAGCGTTCGGATCCACCGGACGGAACTGCGGCCCCATCTCAGACCGGCTCGGACGCCGAGCGATACGATCCCAACACCCGAAGGAGCGAGGTGTGCTCAGCGACCTCGCGCAACGCCGAGTCCACGTCCGGGTGGTCGGCCGGAGCCATCAGGTCGACGTAGAACACGTACTCGAACGGCTTGCCGCGACGTGGTCGCGACTCCAGCTTGTGCAGGTTGATCCCCCGCTGTGCGAACGGCTGCAACGACGACAGCAGTGAACCCGGCCGGTCGTGCACAGCCATGATCAACGACGTCGTGTCCGGCTCGCCCAGGTCCGCGTCGGCTCCCTCGACCCCGACCACAGCGAACTTCGTGAAGTTCTCCTTCTCGGTCTGGATCCGTTCCGCGAGCACCGCGAGACCCACGGCCGTGCCCGCTTCGACACTAGCGATGGCGGCCTCTGCACGATCGCCGCGTTCAGCGATCATGCGAGCCGCGCCCGCCGTATCGTGTACCGGCACCGCCTCGATCCTTCGGGCCGCCAGGAATTCCTCGCACTGGGCCAACGCCTGCCAGTGCGAGCTTGCCCGAGTGATGTCCTCGAGCCGCGCCCCCGGCACCCCCAACAGCGCGTGGTCGACCCGCACCAGTGTTTCCCCGACGATCCGGAGCAAGCTCGTGTGCTGCAGCAGGTCGTAGGTCTCATTGACCGACCCTGCCTGCGAGTTCTCCAGCGGCACCACGCCGAACTCAGCTTCGCGGCTGGTGACCCGAGAACACACGAGGTGCATGCTCTCGCACGCCATAGCATCGGCATCCGGGAACAGCGAGCGCACGGCTCGCTCGGAGTACGCGCCGGGCTCTCCCTGGTAGGCGACGTACATCCGCCAGAGCCTAGCAGCGAGGTTCCGAGCGACTCGCGCGGGCAGACGACCTTCGACCAAGGACGGATGCCGCGCACGACCGGACCTCGTAGCCTGAACGCCCGGGCACCCATCCACCCATCTCCCCATCCCCCATCGACGGCCACCCATGACGACCACTGAGGTCATACCCGCCCAGAGCGACGATCCGCAGCAACCTCGCCGGCCTCGTCGCGCGCGCCGGTGGCTGCTGCGCATCCTCGCCGTCCTCGGGGTGCTCATCGTGCTGGCCGGGGGGGGACTGGCCATCACGGTGTGGGCAACGAAGGGCGTTCGAGACGATCTGTCGGCCGGGCGCAGGGCGATGCGCGATGGTGGCCGGGCGGTCCAGGCTGGGCGCCTCGACGCCGCGGCCGACGCGTTCGCCAGGGCCGAGGACAGCTTCCAGGACGCCGCCGAGGGCACCGCATCGGGGCTCGCAGGCATCGCGGGCAACCTTCCTCTCCTCGGGCGCAACCTCGACGTCGCACGAGGGGTCGCCGAGGCTGGGACCGAGCTTGCCCAGGCGGGGGCAGAGCTGGTCGGTGCTGTCGACACCCTTCCCGACGGACTCAGCTCGCTGGCCCCGCGGGATGGGTCCTTGCCGTTGCAGGAGATCGGGTCTCTCGGTGGAGAGATCGGCGGGGCCGAGGATCACGCCACGGCCGCCGTCGAGTTGGTCGCCACCACGCCCTCCACCTGGCTCGTGGGACCGGTGAGCGACGCGCGCGCCGAGGCCGCACAACAGGTGGGCGAGGTGGCCGACGCCATCACCTCGCTCAGGATGATGTTGCAAGGGCTACCGGGCTTCGCGGGCGCAGACGGAGAACGCCGGTACTTCTTCGTGGCCGAGAGCCCTGCCGAGCAACGCGGGACCGGGGGGATCTGGGGCGCCTATTCGATCGTGACGGTGCGTGATGGTCGGTTCCATTTCGCGCCCTTCAAGCCCATCCAGCGGTTGCCCGACCTCGACGTCGACCAGCTCCCCGCACCCAACCCCGACTATCGCGCGAACTACGACCAGTACGGTGGCGCCGGGTTCTGGCGGAACATGAACATGACGCCGGACTTCCCATCGGCGGCTCGAGCGGTGCTGAACGCATACGAGTTGCACACGGGCGAACGCTTGAACGGCGTCATGTCCGCGGACCCGTTCGCCCTGCAGGAACTCCTGAAGGTCACCGGCCCGAGGACGGTGCCGGGCCTGGACCTGAAGATCGATGCCGAGAGCGTGGTGGCATTCACCACGAACGAGGCATACATCCGCTACGACGGCGACCCCGAACTTCGCAAAGCCATCCTGGGTGATGTCGCCAAGGGAGTGTTCGAACAGTTCCTTGCGATGGACGATCACGATGCCGGCCGCCTCCGTGCGGTTGCCCGTTCGGTTTCGAGCGGTCACCTGAAGATCTACACGGACACGGACCCCGCCTTCGAGGAAGGCCTGGCGCTGGCCCAAGCAGACGGCGCACTCATCGCCTCCGCCGGCAACGACTTGTCCGCGGTCATCGTCAACAGCGGATCGGGCAGCAAGATCGATTTCTACGCAACCCGCACGGTGGAGTACGACGTGCAACTCACCGACGAAGGCCGAGCCATCGCCTCGACCGAAGTCACGATCGCCAACGACGCCCCCACGTCGGGGGTTCCCGACTACGTCATCGACCCCATCCCACCCTTCGCGGAACCGGGCGACAACGTCTCGCTCGTCAGGATCCTGTGTCCGGCCCGCTGCGACCTACTCACCGCCCAGCGCAACGACGAGAAGCGCGGCCTCGCGACCGGGTCCGAGCTGGGTCTCACGTGGTACCAGGACTTCTTCTCGATCCCAGCCGGCACCACTGGCAGCCTTCGCATCCAAACGAAGCTGGAGAACGTGTGGGAGGGCAACTCATCGGTCGGGACCTACCGCCTGACCTTCCTCAACCAGACCACGGTTGAACCGACGACCGCCTCGATCACCATCCACGCGCCTGAAGGCCAGGAGATCGTGTGGACGAGTCAACAGATGCAGGTGAGTGGCGACACCGCCACATGGAAGGGTCAACCGGGTCCGCGGACCGAGTTCGAGGTTCGATCCGCAGCGCCGATCCCTACCCGATGGTGGCGAGACCTCACTCGGCCCTTGGGCTTGTAGGATCCCTGGGCTCTGCGAAGCGGGGTCGCACGATCGGGTTTCGAGCACACGAACACCCCGGCCGTCGGCCGGGGTGTTGCGATTTACCGGGGCCGAGGCCCCGGACTCTGCGTCAGGCGCCCTGAGCGGAACGGCGACGGGCCACGAAAAGCGCCGCGACGCCGAGCACAGCCAGGATCCCCACCGCGAGCACGGCCGTGGAGATCTCTCCACCCGTGAACGCTGTGGTTCCGCCGCCGCCACTGCTCTTGACCACGGTGTTGGGCTTCGGCGATGGCGGATATTCCGCCAGGGCCGTTCCCGCCATCACGATCACGGCGACGAACGCAGAGGCGAGAACACCAAGTGCACGCCTCATCGAACTGTCCCTTCTCTCGTTCCACCATCTGAACCGGCTGGGCCGGACGTACGGTGGTGATGATAGGCCGAATGGGCTACCCCTTGCAACCGCCGAAGGTCTCTATCCGAAAGAAGTTTGTACCGATCGGGGGACACCCGCTCCAGGTGGCGGGATCCAGGGCCGATACCTGAGCCATGAAGTTTCGGAAGTCGACCCTGGATCGTGTCGCCACAGCGTATGCAGACGCTGTGGCTATGGGAGATTTCGAGAGCGCCGAGGGCTGGATCGCGACCGCCGCATTCGTCGCCGATCGAGAGGGAGATCGCCTGGATCGCCGGCGTTCCTCCGCCCGAGGGACGACCGCGTGGACCGCGTCGATCACCGGATCGAGGGGACGAGGCACCGGCTCGATCGTGGACGTTCAGTAGGCTCCACGCTTCGACAGCAACACCGGGACCGTCTTGGCCAGGATGTACAGGTCATAGGCCAGTGACCAATTCTCGATGTAGAACAGATCCAATCGCACGCAATCATCGAACGACAGGTCGCTCCGGCCACTCACCTGCCACAACCCGCTGATGCCCGGAGGGGCTTCGAGTCGATCGAACTGCCAGTCCTCGTAGCGGGTGACCTCTTCAGGCAGCGGAGGCCTGGGGCCCACCAAGCTCATCTCACCCTTGATCACGTTGATCAGCTGCGGCAGTTCATCGAGGCTGTACTTGCGGAGCATCCGGCCGATCTTGGTCACCCGAGGGTCGTTGGCCATCTTGAACATCAGTCCCTCGACGCCGTGCTCCTGTCGCAGCGAGTCGACCATCGAGTCGGCGCCCACGTGCATCGTGCGGAACTTCAGCATCGTGAACGGCCGACCACGCTGACCAACCCTCGTCTGCCGATACAACACCGGACCCGACGACGTCGCCTTGACGGCCACCGCCAAGGCGAGCAAGAGCGGCGAGACCAGGATCGTGCCCACCCCGGCGACGGCGATATCGAACGCTCGCTTCATCGCCGTCTGAGCACCGGTGAGTCGCACCGGCCGTAGTGACAACGCCGTCACCCCGCCGATCGACTGCACGGCAACACGAGACGAGAGCACTTCGGGGAGTGTGGCGGTGACCCGGACCTCGACGCCTTCCAGGCGGACCGCCTTCGCAACATGCTTCATCTCGTCTGGTGACATGGCGCTGGCAGCCACGAAGACACACTCGGCACCCACCGTGCGGATGACCTCTCGAAGGTCGGCGATGGAACCAAGGACCGGCAGGTCCGGCCCATCGGCATGGCGGGACGCCGTCGCGATCATGCCGATGGCACGGAAGCCGAACGAAGGACGCTCCATGAGTTTCGACAGGTGCTCGGCCTCTTCGTTGGTGCCGACGACGATGGTCGGGAAGGCGAGCCTTCCGCCGGCCTTCTCGCGGCCGATCTGGGCATGCCACAGACGTCGTGTCGCCAAGGCCCCCACGGTCACGAATGCCCACGACAGTGCCATCCACGCGCGCGACAGATCAGCTTTCGCCCAGAACTCAACCGACAGGATGATGCCCAGCACCAAGGAGACCGCGAAGATGATGCGCCGGAACTCCTCGGCAGCCGCGTAGCGGTAGGCGTCGTAGAGATGGAAGAACCCGTAGACGATGACCAGGGCGAACGGAGCGATCACCAGGAACCTCACGTACTCGGCTCCGAGATCTGCGAGGTTGAGGTCGGTCCGAGGCTTGCGGATCACATAGGCCAACGAGAGGCCGGCAACGATGGACAAAGCGTCGGTCAGGGCGATCCAGCGATACAGGTGCCGATACGCGTCGCGGACCGACCGGCGTCGATGCACCCCGCTGGGGACCTGCAGTTCTTCGTCACGCTGATCGGGAACCGGGCGCGGAGATGCGTGTCTGATGCCCCCGGCGTCGTCGATCTCTCCCTGCATGATGTGCCCCAACGATAGCGGTCCAGATCGGCTCAGCGGAACGGTGTGGAAAGAGCCGACACGTCTCTCCGTCGCTGACCCTTCGTGTGGACCACCGACCGGGGGAGGGCTTCCTCCCCTGTATGGGGGACGATATCGGGTCTAGCGCGGCTGCGCTATACGACGAAGGGTTACGCCTTCGTAGCAGCTGCCGGTGATGGGCCTAAGTCCGATGCCCTCCACAGGCCCTCGAACGCGAAGGAACCGGGCCAGCAGGCCCGGTTCCCGGCAACGGTGGAAGAACGATGGAGCAGCGGCGGATCGTGCTACCTGAAGAGTTGCGTGACGATCCGGATGGCGCCGGGGCCAACGATCACGACGAACAAGGCCGGGAGCACGCACAGCACCAGCGGGAACACGATCTTGACCGGGGTCTGCTGCGCCTTCTGCTCGGCTGCCTGACGACGCTTGATCCGGAGCTGTTGCGCTTGTGTGCGCAACACACTCGCGATCGAGACTCCGAACACATCGGCTTGGATCATGGCGAGTGCGAAGGCGTTGAGCTCGTTGACGTCCGTTCGGTCGGCGAGGTGCCGGAATGCCTCGGAGCGCGGCACCCCCAGCTGGATCTCTTGGAGCATCCGTGCGAACTCCGATGAGAGGACGCCGGGCACGTTCTGGACCACCTGCGCGATCGAGGCGTTCAACGAGAGGCCGGCTTCGACACTGATCGTGAGCAGGTCGAGCGTGTCCGACAGCGTCTTCAGGATCTCCTTCTGCCGTTCGTCGACCCGTCGATTCACGACCGAGTCCGGCAACACGAACCCCACGAACACGAGCAAGGCGGTCGCGACGATCGCGATGAGCGGAGCTGGCTTGACCAGCGCGCCGAACACGAAGCCACCGATCGCCCCGGCTACCGCGCCGATGACCTTGAACGCCATGACACGCTCGGCGTCCCAGCCGGCAGGACTGCCTGCCAACAAGAGTTTCGTGGCGATGCGGTCGCGTGTATCGAGCGGGGTGACCCGTCGGGCGACCCGTCCCGCCTTCGAGACCACCGGCACGACGACGCGCGAACCGAAGTTCTTCTGCAGCTCCTGCTCTCGCAGGTTGATCGACTCCGACGACGACGAGCCGACCTGGGACTCCAGCAGGCGGACGGCGCGCTTCTTGTCCGAGGAGCCTTGCTCGAACGCGAGCCCTGCCAGGACGACCGCGAAGAAGGCGGATGCGACAGCGAGTACGAGCCAGATCTCAGACATCGATATCCACGATCTTCCTCATCCAGAGGACACCTGCCACCAGCAGGAGGCCTGCGCCGAACACCATGATCAGTCCCAGCTTCGTCGTGAACAGCAACCCGATGTACTCAGGGTTGACGATGAACATGTACCCAGCGATCGCGAGAGGCATCGCGGTCAGGACCCACGCCGAGAGACGGCCTTCGGCGGTGAGCACTCGGATCTGCCGACGCATCTGCGCGCGTTCTCGCAGCGTGTCGGCCACGTTGTCAAGGATCTCGGCCAGGTTGCCGCCCACCTCGCGCTGGATGTTGACCGCGAGCACCGCCCACTTGAAGTCGCCGCTCCCCACGCGTTCGGAGAGCGCCTCCAACGCGTCGTCGGTCGGCCGACCCAGCCGGATCTCCGAGATCAAACGCTGGAACTCTCCGGCCGCGGGCGCTGGGATCTCACGTGCAACCGTATCCAGGGCCTGCATGAAGCTGTGCCCGGCGCGCAACGAACTCGCCATGATCGTGAGGACGTCGGGGAGTTGTTCCCGCAGCTTCTCCGTCCGTCGCTTCAAGGCCGTGCGGAGCGCAACCGTAGGGGCTGCGCCGCAGACGACCGCCACGACACCAGCCAAGAGCGGATTACCCAGGATCGCAGCACCGAGCACGCCACCGATCAGCACGGCGACCACCGATACCACGACGAATTCACCGGACCGGATGCTGACCCCGGCGGCCTCGAGTTCGGCGTCGAGTCGATCGCTGAACCCTCGTGACTCGGCGAAGCGCTTGCCGAAATGGGTCACACGATCGGGGATCCATCCGGTCGTGCCATCGACCGGTGCCTGCGACACCGGCTGTGTGGTCCCGGTGACCGCAGAGACCCGGGCGGCGACCTCACGGTCCTTCTTCGCTCGAGCGGCCGTTCCCAGGAGGAGCCAACCCAAGGCGAAGACGGCGCCACCGACCAAGCAGGCCAACACCAGCTGGGCCACCGGAGTGGACCAGAAGGAGGCGGCGACCAGGTTCATGGGCAGTGCGCTCATCGAACGTCCTTGGGCTCGAGCGCGAAGGTGTCGGCATCCAGGAAGACACCGCGCTCGCCGAGCTTCTCGAGGAACGTGGGACGCAGTCCGGTTGCCTTCAGGCTGCCCTTGAACCGACCCTCGTCGTCGACACCCGCCGAGTAGTCGAACACGAAGATGTCCTGCAACGTGATGACGTCGCTCTCCATGCCGGCGATCTCGGTCACGTGCGTGATGCGACGCGAACCGTCCTTCAAGCGGGACTGGTGGACGATGAGCTGGATCGCCGAGGAGATCTGTTCGCGCACCGAACGCGGCGACAGGTCCATGCCCGACATCAGCGTGATCGTCTCGAGGCGACTCAGCGAGTCGCGCGGGGAGTTGGAGTGGATCGTGCTGATCGAACCGTCGTGGCCCGTGTTCATCGCCTGGAGCATGTCCAGAGCCTCAGGACCACGACACTCACCGACCACGATGCGGTCGGGACGCATACGCAGTGAGTTGCGGACCAGGTCGCGGATCGAGATCTGTCCCTTGCCCTCGATGTTCGGGGGACGGGATTCGAGGCGGACCACGTGCGGCTGCTGCAACTTCAACTCTGCGGCGTCCTCGATCGTGATGATGCGCTCGTCCTCGGGGATGAAGGAGCTCAGCACGTTCAACGTCGTCGTCTTACCGGCACCCGTACCGCCGGACACCATGATGTTGGTACGCCCGCGCACGCAAGCGTCCAAGAACTTCGCCGTGGCCGCACTCATCGTGCCGAACTCGACGAGGTCATCGACCCCGTACGGGTCGGCGGAGAACTTCCGGATCGTCAGGGCCGGACCGTCGATCGCCAAGGGCGGGATCACCGCGTTGACTCGGGAACCGTCGGGCAGCCGGGCGTCCACGTATGGGCTCGCCTCGTCGACGCGCCGGCCCACCTTGCCCACGATCTTGTCGATCGTGCGCCGGAGCTGGGACTCGTCGTGGAACTTCGTGCCGGTCCAGAACAACTTGCCGGCGCGCTCCACGTAGATCGTGTCCCAGTTGTTCACCATGATCTCGGTGACTTCCGGGTCGCGCACGTAGGGCTCCAACGGACCCAGGCCCAACACGCTGTCGCCGATCTGGCGAACGATCAGCAACTTCTCCTGCGCGGAGAGTGGACCCTCCTCCTCATCCAGCAGTTCCCTCAGGCGCTGGTGAACCAGGCCTTCGAGTTCGCTGTCCGAGAGCGTGGAGTCGTACAACCGTGGACCGAGGACCTCGACCAAGCGTTCTTGCACGTTGGCACGGACCTCGGAGATCCTGTCCTTCTGCTGGGCCTTCGCCAGCCTGTCTGCGAGCGACATCTCAGGTGCCTCCTTGCCGTGTGGACGGGACTAGGCCCGGGCGAACAGACGCTTCTTCTTGCGGTCGGACTGCCCGGTCGCACCGTTCTCCTCAGCTTCGACACTGAGGAACTTCCCGGCCAACTGACGAACGGCAACCGAGACCTCGGACGAGGGTTCGTCCAGGACCACGGGCCGTCCCTTGTTGAGCGACGTCGGCACCAGCCGACTCGACGGGATCATCGCGTCGACCTGGATCTTCATGACCCGTTCGACGTCGCCGGAATCCAGACCCACCTTGGAATCTGCCCGGTTCAACACGACGCGGAAGCGTTCGCGGGGCAGACCGATCGTCATGAGCGTGTCGAGCGCCTTGCCGAGGTGCTTCACACCCACCACGTCGAGACTCGTGATCAAGCAGATGATGTCGGACAGATCGAAGCACACGAGCGCGGAGTCGGAGTAGTCGACCGACGCGTCCACGACCAGGTGCGGGAAGTCGTTCCGAAGGGTCCGCAGGAATTTGCCGATCGATTCGCCGGCAGGCGCCTCGGCGGCGGGGTCCGACGGTGCTCCGTAGGCCCACAGATGGTCGTTCACCTGCATCCCCACGGAGCGGATCGCTTCGTGGGACGCACCTTCGCCCAGGCCCATGAGATCCGGGATGCTGGAGGAGGGTTCGACCCCGAAATAGGTGAACACGTCACCCATGTCGAAGTCGAGGTCGACCACTGCCGTGTCCTCGCCCGTGAGTTCGGCGATGGCGCACGCCAGGTTCGTGGTCAGGAAGGTCTTGCCGGCCCCTCCCTTGGAGGAGAAGACCGACATGATGCTGCCTCGCTGGTTCGTATGGCCTTCGCTCTGGACCTTGGACACCGAGCGAAGGTTGGACGCCCAGACGATGGCTCGTTCCACGGCGTCGCGGAGTTCCTCCGCGCCTTGGGTCATGTCGACCACGTCACGGATGCCTGCACGCATCGCTGCGGGCAACAACCCGTTCCAGGTGTGATCGCGAACCAACACGATCGCGGTCCCCGGTGCCTGGCGTCCGACGAACTCCGCGAGCCCGAGCGCGTCAGGCTCTTTCACTTCCGGCGAGAGCACGAGGACCTCGACCGCACTGAACGAGTGGATCAAGAGCTCCTCGGCGGCCGTCGCAGACTGAACCCACCCGATCTCTTCGGGCTCGATCTCCAGCGCTCGCGCCAGCTGCTGTCGGAACGTCTGTGGCGTGCCGACCGCGACGATAGAGTTCTCGTTCATGCTCCGCCCCTACCCAGCACCCGGTCGATCGGGATCACCGAGAAGGGCAGGGAGTGGCCTTCGGTGTCCTTCGGCGGCAGGAGGCCGAGCCACGTCTGGGCGGTCTGCTGCGCGTAGACCAGCACCTGAGCATCCGCCGGCTTGAGGTCCAGCGTCAGCGTCACGTTGCCATTGCCGGGAGCACCGCCCTCGGTCTCGGGAAGCGGGTTCACGACGTCCAGGACCCGCACAGCGGGGATCAAAGTGACGGTCATGGCCGGCAGGTTCTTCGACGTGCCTCCAGCGGCTTCTTCGATCTGCCCCTGAGGAGCCTTGGCCGTGAGCACGGACGGACTATCGAACGTGGCGTAGACGGTGATGTAGGAACCGCGCGTGATGGCGCCGTTCACCGCTGCGTCATCGCCGACCTCGAACGAGACCGCGATGTTGCCCGGCGTGATGCCGAGGGCACCGCCTTCGGGCAGTTCGCCGCTAGACAGGCGACCGGCAGGGATCTGCTCGTTCGCCAGGACCGGCGAGGTGGTCGTCTGTCCCGCCAGTTGCTCCAGGCTCGTGACGGCACCGTCGACGACGGCGTCACTCGGAACCTGAAGTTCACCGAACGCCCCATCCTCGACCAGAGGAGTCAACGGCGTGTTGGCGGGGATGTCCTGGTTCGAAACGATGACCAGCGCGAGGGAGCCGCCCGTCTCCGCGTCGTTCTTGACGCCGTTCGTGTACAGCACGACGGCCGCTGCCGCCACCACGGCGAGCACTGCGGCGATCGCGACCACCAGACCGCGAGACCTCATCCTCTTGCTCCTTCCAAAGCCTTCTTTCGACTTGTGCGTGGTGCTCGACCGCGGCTCGATCGCCGGTGGCGAGCGGGCCGTGAGTCGTTCATCTCATCGACGTTCGGAGGCCGACCTTGAGGCCGGTCTTCCCGTCGAGTTCCGGGGTGGGAACGAAGCCCCGTCCGCCGGTCCCTCACTCCCTCGGAGCGGCCCTTCCGGGCCGAGAAATCCGGGAGAGTGAGCGGCCGGCGGAAACCGGACGCTCTGAAGCTTGTGGTGCGATGGACTCAGCAGCTAGCCGGGTCGCCGACGCAGTCGCCGACCGTGCCGAACTGGTCGCTTGCGTTCTGCCCGAGGGCCGCCACTGCCGCGATGATGACCACAGCGATCAGGGCCACCATCAGCGCGTACTCCACCGCGGTTGCACCACCCTCATCAGCAGCACGGGTCTTGAGCCCGTCCCACCAGGTGGCCGCACCGGTGTAGATGCGAAGGAACATGTTGTTGCACCCCCTTCCTTTCAACGAGATCCCGTCCTATCGAAGGGGTTTTCGGCCC
>DATDJD010000335.1:0-5161 GCA_036520695.1 Actinomycetota bacterium | reverse complement strand
TCGGTCATGTGGGGCTCCCGTGTTCGCGGAGTACGGCCCGGCCCTGCGTCGCGAGCGCGCGGACGGTTGACGGACGGATGCCCAAGATCCGTGCAGCCTCCTCGGATCCGTAGCCGTACAGGTCGAGCAGGACCAACGCGGCACGTTGCCGGGGCGTCACCTCTCGCAGCATCCGTCGAACGTCTTCGCGGATGTCGACGTCGTCGTAGGGATCACGCACGATGCCGAGTGGGACCGCCCGCTTCGCGGCACGTCGTGCGGCGCGCGCCCGCATCTTCGTACCGTTCAGCGCGACCCGGAACAGGTACGCCCGCGGGTCGTCGATCGACTCGATCCGGTCCCAGCGTTCCCAGAGCTTCAGGAACGCGTCCTGCATGAGGTCGGCCGCCTCCGCTCGATCTCCGGTGACGAAGTGCAGCATCTTGAACAGCTGCCGGTGTTCGTCCTCGAAGAAGGTGCGGAAGTCCCGCGGCACTTCATGCGCCGCATCCGGGAGCGGAACGATCTCGCTGTTCGCCTGCATCACTAATCCAGATGCCACCCGGCCGGCGAGCGCTTAGACCGCCGGCCGCCTATTCCAGTCCGTGCGCGCGTGGGTCGCGCCTGACCGGTGCCCGGTAGTCGGGGTCGCTCCGAAGGACCAGGTACTCGACGGCTGCCCACATCATCTTCGAGCGCGGGAAGAACCACAGGGGCACGATCACCAGTACCGCGATGCTCGCGATCACCAGGGGCGCCACCGGGACCTTCGGCACCGTGAGGATGAGCGCCACGACCAGCATCACGATCCACGCGGCGATCGCGACCGAGTAGTTCAGCACCATGGCGCCGAGGTAGCCGCCCTCCTCTTTCTCGAAGCGCCAGCGACAGCGCGGACACTCCAGGCGCATGTGGAACCACGAGGTGAACGTGTCGCGCTCGGCGCAGCGAGGGCATCGCTTGCGGATCCCGCGAACCACCACCCGCCACGAACCCACCTCCGGGTAGAGCGGTTCGTTCTGCCCGCCTTCGGGTTCCAGCGAGCCGTACGGGCTAGCCGTCGTAGATCACCCAGAACTTCGTGATCGTCTCGCGGATGACCCAGGTGCCCGCTGAACCCTTCGGCGTCACGAGCACATCTCCGGGTCCAACGGTGTGCGTGGTGCCGTCTGCTTCCACGACGTCGGCGTCGCCCTCCAGGATCAACGCCACTTCGTCGTAGGGCCGCTCGAACGACCATGTGTCAGGCTCGCGCCGCCAGAAGCCGGTCGACAGGGCACCTCCCGCCGTGTCGAACACGGGGAGCTCGGCACCTCCTGAGGGGATCTGGCCCGGGGGGTCGACCAATGGGTTCCATCCACCGCGCGCCTCGGGTCCAGACGCCACCACCCTGATCGCCGTGTCCTGCGTGATCTCGCTCATGCTCCAAGGCTACCCTGGTCGCTTGCAGGGGGGCGACCCGGGGGGCGGGGGATGGACCTTCGGCGGGTCCACCACGTCCGGGACCGGGGGTACAATCGCCCGACCATGGCCAGCAACCGCTCGAACAGGAGCCGCTCGAGGACGCCGCTGGGTCGCAACCGGCGAGCAGAACTCGGCGTGATCGACTTCCGCTTGGCCAAGCGTGCGCTCCTGCGCGATGCCCAGGTGGGAGTGATCGGACTCACCGATATCTGTGACGCCCACCCCGAACTCATCAGGGCCGCCAAGCATGTGGGCGAACCCACCAAGAACGATTGCCCGGTGTGTGCCAAGGTCAAACTGGTGCTGTTGGCCTACGTGTACGGCGATGGTCTCCGCGACCAGAACGGGCGGGTCTGGTCCATCGATACCGGGCTCAAGATGACGGCTGCCAACCCGGGCGCCAGCTGCTACGTGGTCGAGGTCTGCACCGAGTGTCAGTGGAACCACCTGCATGAGGCCTTCACCGCTCGCCGGTCCGCGGCCGGCTGATCCTGCGAAGGCGCTCGCGGTTCCTCCACGCATTCGTCACAAGCTGCCGACCCTCTGAGCGGTTCTGGCGTAGGTTGCGTCGGTAGGATGGTGCCGTGGCGACACAAGCCCCCACGCACCCGGAACGGGCCAAGCACACCCCCAAGCACGCCCCCAGGAGAACGAAGGGATTCTTCCGACGTTTCTGGTGGGTGTTCCTTGCTGTGCCATTGGTGTTCTTCATGTCGATCGCTGTCACGCTGTACGTCGCCTACCGACAGATCACGTTGCCCGACACGCTGCCGCAGATCCGCACGAGCTTCTTGTTCGATCGCAACGGGGAGCCGCTCACCTCGCTCCACGGCGCGGTGGACCGCAAGGTCGTGCCGCTCAACCAGATCTCGGAGAACCTGCAGCACGCCGTGCTCGCGACGGAGGACGCAGGGTTCTACAGCCATCCTGGCATCGACGTGAAGGGCATCGTCACCGCCGCCTGGACGGACCTCGTGAAACGCGACACCGTCGCCGGCGCCTCCACGATCACCCAGCAGTTGGTGAAGAACGTCTACGCGGGGCAGTACATCGAGAACCCCGATGGTTCCACGGAATACACGGTCCCTCCCCGTTCGATCAAGGAGAAGGTCCGAGAGGCGCTCCTCGCGATCAAGCTCGAGCAGGAACTCGGCAAGGAACAGATCTTGGCCAAGTACCTGAACACCGTGTACTTCGGCCACGGCGCCTATGGGGCCGAAGCCGCGGCCCAGACCTATTTCGCCAAGAAGGCGAGCGCCCTGACGGTGAGCGAGAGCGCCGTGCTGGCGGCCGTCTTGCACGCACCGAGCCTGTACGACCCCATCAAGAGCACGTACGACAACGAGTTCAGGCGCGACTACACGCTGGACCAGATGGCCAGGTACGGCTACATCACCGGGGCCGAGGCCGCAGACCTCAAGGCCGAGGAGTGTTGCGGGATCCCGAAGTCGCAGCAGGACGCGCAGTCGCTCATCGACACCCAGTTCGGGTCGGAGTACTTCGTCGACTACACACGCGAGTACCTCTTCGACAAGTACGGCAGCGCTCGTGTGTACGGCGGCGGCCTGCAGATCACGACCTCCCTGGATCTGCGGCTGCAGCGGGCGGCGCTTCATGCTGTCAACGAGCACCTGCCCGACACCGACTACAACCCCGACGCGGCCGTCGTCACGATCGATAATCACACCGGCGAGGTGCTCGCCATGGTGGGTGGCCGTGACTGGGACACCTCCAAGGTGAATCTCGCCACGCAGCCATGCGAGGGATGTGGGCAACAGGCAGGGTCGGCTTTCAAGCCGTTCACGCTGGCCGCGGCGTTGGAACAAGACTTCACGCTTCAGGGGGCGTATTGGCAAGGACCGTCGGTGATCTCGATCCCCGATTCGGACTGCGACTCCAACGGTGTGCCCTGGCAGCCCGTGAACGCCGGTGACGGAGAGGCGGGCACCTTCACCTTGCTCACAGCGACGGAGCATTCGGTCAACACCGTGTACGCCCAACTCGTGACCCAACTCGATGACGGCCCGTACGACGTCGTCGAGATGGCGCATCGGTTGGGCATCCGCTCCAAGCTCGACCCGTACTGCTCGGTCACGCTGGGCAGCGTGGCGGTGAACCCGCTCGAGATGACCAACGCGTACGCGACGATCGCCGACCACGGGTACCTGAACCGCGCGACCCCGGTCAAAGAGATCGCCAGGCCGAACGGAGAGGTCCTCGTCAAGACCCAGCCCACGAAGAAGGACCCGGTACTCGATCCCAACATCGCCGATCAGGTCACCTACGCACTCCGCACCGTAGTGACGGGTGGTACCGGCTACTCGGCGGGCATCCCGCCGTACTACGCCTACGGGAAGACGGGAACGGCACAGGATAACGTCGCGGCGTGGTTCTGCGGCTACACGCAGGAGCTCTCCACCTGCGTCTACGTCGGCTACCCCAAGGATCCCAAGCCGTTGCTGAACGTCGAGGGTGTGTCGGCGGTGTACGGCGGCACGATCCCGGCGGCGATCTGGCACGACTACATGTTGATCGCGATGGAGACGCTCTATCCGGAAGGCGGCGCCGCGTACCCATTGCCGGAAGCGTTCACCGGGTACAGAGGTCCGGCGGTCGTCGTGGCTAGCCCGACGCCCCCGCCACCGTCGCCGACGCCGAGCGCCAGTCCCAGCGCAGAACCCACCGACGAACCGGAACCGACCGACGAGCCTTCCGCCACCGCGTCACCGACCCCGGAAGAGCGGGTATCGAGGCGCGAGTAGCCCTGCACCCGCAGGGCTGTGGGCGCTACGACGCTTGGTGCAACACAGGTTCTCGGCCGGTGGGTGAGCCCCCGACCGGCAGCGTCGCCAAGATCGATGTACCTCGCCCGGGCGAGGAACGCACGACGAACGAACCGTTGGCCAGTTCCACGCGTTCACGCATCGAGGCCAGGCCCACCCGTCCCTGACGGAGGAACTCGCGGGTCGCTCCGCTGTCGAAGCCACACCCGTCGTCCTCGATCTCGATGCGCAGCTGCGAGCCGTCGGCATGGACCGTGACGATGACCGACGAGGGATCTGCGTGTTTGCCGGCGTTCGAGAGCGCTTCCTGCACCACGCGATACGCGAGCGTCTCCAGGTCCTCGTCGAGGCCGTCGGGGACCCGTCCGGTGAACTCCGTGTGCACCTCGTGGTCCGTGCCGAACCGCGACAGCGTGTCGCGCAATGCTGGGATCAGGCCCCGCTCCTCCAGCACCGGCGGACGCAGCCCCGCCATCAGGCGACGGAGGGCATCGGCCTCTTCGGCGAGTTCCTCGCGGATCTTGGTGAGCACGTCCATGCCACGGCTGACCTCGCCGGCCTTGATCATGAGGAGCGCGGCTTCCAGCGACAATGAAGCCGCGCTCACACCTTGGACCGGACCGTCATGCAGGTCGCGAGCGACGCGGTTGCGCTCGGCTTCGATGGCGGCGTTCGTCCGTCGGAGCAAACTGGTGCGGTCCTCATCGCGATCCTGTAGGAACTGGAACAACGATCGGATCGTCTGGTCTGCGACCTTGGCGGCGGTCACGTCGCGCACCAGGACGAGCTTGCGTGGCGGATCGGTGGGCATCTCGGACACGCGCGATTCCAGGTAGAGGGACTGGCCTTCGTGGCGGGTGATCTGCGCCTGGCCGCCGGTGGGCAGTGAGCCGAATCCCGGATCGGCGCCCGCGACGGCTGCCGCGAGTGCGGTC
>DATDJD010000334.1:0-2656 GCA_036520695.1 Actinomycetota bacterium | reverse complement strand
CGGGCGCAGAGCTCGCGCAAGGCCTGCGCAAGCTCCCTACGTCGCGGGCGGCTTCTTCCGCCGGTCGGGCCGGACGTGGTCTTCCTCGGAGACGTTCCACACTTCGTCGACGTTCTCCACGTTGAACCCGTACTCGAACACGAGCGTGCCGCCGTAGGCCGCGCCGAACGTCACGAGCAGCGCTGCCGCACACGACAGCACGAGCCACGCGACCTGCGTCTGTGCCTCATCGAAGTTCGGGATGCGCAGCAGGAGGTCGATGACCGTGATGACCGTGACCGCGATCATCACCGTGGCGTGCCAGTTGATCGTTCGCCACACCTGGGTGTGCTTCGCCGTGCCGATCGGCCCCGACGTGCGATCGCGCGGGATGCCTTTCCACCAATCCATGAACCCGGTGAGCACGGCGCCGAGGCTGACGATGAACCCGGCCACCATGACGAACGTCGCCGCGGCGAAGAAGTCCTGCGCCTTCGGATCGTCGGCGGCGGAGAAGAACGAGATCAGGTCGAAGACCGCCGCGAGCACGTAACACACGATCGGGAAGTCGGTGAGCGGTGGATGGAACGGCTTGCCGGTGAACCCTCGTGGCCCTTGGGACCTGCGTCCTTTCAGGCTCAGCGTCGGACGGATGGAGAACAGCCTCGCCATCGAGCGCCCCCTTCGTCTTGCCTCGGCCCCAGGAGCCTGGTTCCGAGTCAGCTGGCCCAGGCGTTCAGGAACTCATCCCACTGCGTCGTGGCCGCCCAATCGGTGGTGGGGTAGTACGACCAGTTGATCCACGCCGCGGTCTTGTCGGCAGGCTTGCTGATGTGGAAGATCGTGATCCCGTGCGCGTCGGCGTATTGGTTCGCGTGCCGCTCGTAGAGCACGATCGGTCCCATCGCGGTGATCACCGCCTGCGCCTTCGCTTTGATGTTCGCGTCGTTGACCTTGGCCTTGATCTCGAAGGCCATGTCGTAGAGGTCCTTGTCGATCGGTGCCTGCCACATGCTCCGGGTGGCGTTGAACGCGTTGCGCATCGCCGGGCGGTTCGCCGCAGCTCCATTCTTCATCGCGGTCCCGAACGCATCGACGGTGGTCTTGAACGCGTTCCACCGCGAGTCGACGGCGACGGCAGAGAACGTCTTCTCGTTCGACGCGCTCTGGGCGGTCGCCACCGCCACCTGGTCGGCGGTCATCGATGGAGTTGCCGTCAGTTGGTTCAGCACCACGTCGTACTCGATGCCGTCCCACCCGACCCATTCCTGCGAGGCGGCCAGCGCGGTCGCGTGTCCGTGCCACAGCTGCTGGATCTCGATGGAGGCCATGTTGCAGCCGTCGTAGCCCACCACATCGATGAACCCGAGCGTGTTCATGATCGGCTTCATCTCGTGGTAGTCCAGCGTGTCGGCGTCGGTGTCGTCTTGCATCACGTACTCGGGGTGCCATGACCAGCCGTGTCCCCAGAAGTAGAGGGCGTAGTGGTCGGCGGGGTAGTTCGCCTTGGACCAGCTCACGAAGTCGACCAGGGTCTGCGGGTTGCCCATGTCGCGCTCGCCCCAGTCGGCGACCGCGCTACCGGGCAGCGCCGCCATGCCGGGCGTCACGTGGAAAAGCTTCGTGGACTTCCAGTCGCCGTGGGTCTTGTCGTAGCCCGGGCCTCGATCGGCCAGTGCCACGACCTGCACGTTGGCGCTCGAACCAGGCGCGGCGAGTTCGGTCTCGAGATCGGTCGAGATGTACTCCTCGAGATCGTTGTCACCGGACATGTAGACCATGACGGTCCACTTCGCCTGCGGTGGCGCTGCCTCGGCGTCCTCGGCATTCCTGGTGCTGGCGAAGATCACGCCGAGGACCAGCAGCATCGGCACGATGAGTCGGATCCTCCGGAGCATGTTCACCACCTATCGGCTCGGCCGAGTTCCTCCTGTACCGCAAGCCTACCGGGACGAAGCCTCGAGGAACAGAACGAACGGTGACCGGTAACGATCAGGGGAAGGGGTAGTCCTTCTCGATGATCAACGTGTGATCGTCGACCCAGGTGGGGTTCCTGCCTGCACGGAGTCTCGTGACTTCCTCGGTGCTGATGTCCACGACGTACACGCCCTTCTTGTAGAACGGCTCGAACGCGATCATCGACCCGTCGGGGGACCACGCCGGCCACAAAGCCTCGGGGTCGACCTGGCTCATCCAATCCGCGACGTGCCCTAGGGCGAGTTGGTCGGTTCCGTCGGCCTCCGCGACCCAGACGCAGCCCTCGGTCATCTCGGTGATATCCCCACCGTTGAACGACGTCCGTCGGTACGCGACCCTGCCATCGGGGCCGTACGCGCCGAAGGCGGCACTGTGGTGGTCCGAAAGCGGCTGTAGCCATCGCTCGCTCTTGCCCCCGGTGACAGGAACCGTCCACAGGTCGACGCTGTTCCTCCGGTGCATCGTGAACAGGATCGTGCGTCCGTCCGGACTGAGCGTCGGACGCCAGATCTGACCGTGGGCAGGTGAGAAGACTTCCTCGGTGGTGTGGGTCTGCAGGTCGACCACGAACAGTGCCGAATGATCGCTGTAGACGATCTGGTCGCCATCCGCAGACCAGCTGGGCGCAGATGCGGCCAGGGTCGTCGCGACCCTCCGCACGCGTTCCCCGTCGATACGCGCCACGTAGATCGCGCCACCC
>DATDJD010000333.1:0-4862 GCA_036520695.1 Actinomycetota bacterium | reverse complement strand
TCCAGATCCTTCGCAACCCCCAGCAACCTCGACTGCATCTCTTGGAGTTGTCCGACCAATGTCTCGCGCCGTGCCGACAGGCCGGCCAGCACCCTGTCGGCCTCCTCGCGAGCTGAATCCAGCGCTTCGCTCCCCTCCTGCTTGGCAGCTTCAGCGTTCGATTGTGCATCGACTCGGATGCGATCGGCCTCCGTGTTGGCCTCGTCCACGATCCGGCTGGCCTCACGGTCGGCCGTCGCGAGCAACCCAGCGAATCGCTGCGAGATGCGCTCGTACGGGTCGGATTCGGGGGCAGCGGGGATGGGCATCGCGGGCGGCTGGGCGGCCCTGGACCCCGCTTGCATCCGGGCGTCCTTCAGATCCTTCTCGAGCGTCTCCACCTGGGCAGCGACGGACTCGAGGTAGTCACGGACCTGATCGGGGTCATACCCACGACGGATCGTCGCGAACTCGCGGCGGCGGATCTGTTCGGCGCTCGGGAGCAACGGTAAGTCAAGGTCACTGGTCGGCATGGGTCGAAACCTCCCTTGAGGGGAATATCCGGTCGGCTGCGAGCATCTTGGGCGTCCGAAGGACCCGATGCAACGACCTGATGGCCTCGGGCGCCGAGGTCAGCTCGAGGGTTCGGCGGCCTCCGCCTCCCGGCGGAGGACCTCTTCGAACGAGGCGACCGCCACCTCGATCTGGCTGTCGTCGGGCTCCTGCGTCGTGATCTTCTGTAGCCAGATCCCCGGTCGCATGAGCACGCGCATCACGAGCGAATCAGGGAAGCGGGCACCCAGCCGAAGCGCCTCGTAGGCGATGCCGGCGATGATCGGGATCGCGATGATGCGTGAACCGATGCGCCACCAGATCCCCGGTGTACCGAAGAGCGTGAACACGAAGATCGTGATGACCATGACGATGATCAGGAAATTCGTCCCGCATCGCACGTGCTCCTTGGGATAGCGATCGATCAGCTTCGGATCGTCCAAAGGGTCCCCGTGCTCGAACGCCGCGATCGTCTTGTGTTCGGCCCCGTGATACTCGAACACCCGATGGATGTCCTTCGTGCGACCGATGATCCACAGGTAGGCCACGAAGATGCCGACCCGGAACAGACCTTCGGCGATCAGCACCGGCACGCCGCCGCCGGTCCGGTCTTCGACCCACGAGAAGAGCACCGTGGGACCGAGGATGAAGACGCCCACGAACAGGATCATCGCGACGGCCAACGAGATCCCCACCTGCCGAGAGGTGAGTTGTTCCTCTTCCTCCAAGGACTGATTGGCGGCGATCATCAGGGCTCGGATGCCGATCGCGAGCGACTGACCCAACACGATCACACCGCGCAGCCCGGGTTTGCGGAGGAAGGGGTGACGGTCGGCGATCGAGTGCACGAGGTGCGACTCGATGTGGACGTCGCCCGCTGGCTTGCGAACCGCCACCGCCCAGTGGCGGGCGCCACGCATCATGACGCCCTCGACCACGGCCTGGCCGCCGTACAGGTGCGACGGTGCTGAAGGAGACGCCGCCTCGTCGGCCACGCGGGTGCTCAGGCCTTGGCGGCCTGTTGCGCCTTCTGGGTCTTCTCGTACCGGCGCTGGAACCGCTCGACGCGACCACCCGTATCCACGAGCTTCTGCTTGCCCGTGTAGAAGGGGTGGCAGTTGGAGCAGATCTCCGCGCGGATCTCACCCACCGTGGAGCGGGTCTGGAACGTGTTGCCGCACGAACAATGGACGTCGGCGATCTGATAGTCGGGGTGGATGCCCTGTTTCATGGTCGTTCGCTTCTCCTTCGGACGGACAACAAGGGTACCTGGCACTCCCTTGCAACGTTCGGCTATTCCCCGTTCCGGGAAACGGCCTAGCCTCCCGTCTTCGCGATCTCCTTGAGGAACTGCTCGTTGGACTTGGTGGCTCGGATCTTGTCGGTGAGCAGCTCGAGCGCGGCACCGGGATCCAACGCGTGCAGCACGCGGCGCAGCTTGATCACCTGCGCAAGCTCCTCGGCCGGCAACAGCAGCTCTTCCTTCCTGGTGCTGGAGGCGTCGACGTTGATCGCGGGGAACAACCGCTTCTCGGCGAGCTGACGATCCAACCGGATCTCCATGTTGCCCGTGCCCTTGAACTCTTCGAAGATACCCTCGTCCATGCGCGAGCCGGTCTCGACCAAGGCGCTCGCGATGATCGTGAGCGAGCCGCCTTCTTCGATGTTGCGCGCTGCCCCGAAGAAGCGACGGGGCGGGTACAGGGCGGCCGAGTCGATCCCGCCGGACAGGATCTTGCCCGACGTCGGCATCGACAGGTTGTAGGCACGTGCCAGTCGCGTGAGCGAGTCGAGGATGATGGCGACGTCCTGGCCCTGTTCGGCCAATCGCTTCGCTCGCTCCAGGACCAGTTCGGTGACCTGCACGTGCTGGTCGGTGGGCTTGTCGAAGGTGGAATACACGACCTCAGCCGCCGAGACGGTTCGCTGCCAGTCGGTGACCTCCTCGGGACGCTCGTCCACCAAGAGCACGATGAGATGCACCTCGGGGTTGGACGCCACGATGCCGTTGGCGATCTGCTTCAAGATCGTGGTCTTGCCTGCCTTGGGAGGTGAGACCACCATGCCGCGCTGACCCTTGCCGACGGGTGCGACCATGTCGATGATGCGCTCCGTGACGCCCAGCGGGGCGTTCTCCAAGCGGAACCGTTCCTCGGGGAACAGCGGGGTGAGCTTGTCGAACGTGGGGCGGACCTTCGCTGCTTCGGGGTCCAGCCCGTTGACGGTCTCGACCTCGAGCAGCGCCCAGTACTTCTCGCTCTCGCGGGCCTTCCGCACCTTGCCGACGATCACGTCACCCTTGCGCAGTGCAGCCTTCCGGACCTGTGAGAGCGACACGTAGATGTCCTCGGTCCCCGGCGTGTAGCCGGAGGTCCTCATGAACCCGTATCCATCAGGCAGCAGATCCAAGATGCCGGTCTGTGAAGGCGCGGTGAGCATCTCCTCGGCGCGCTCCTGCTCTTCTCGCGCGCGACGCTCTTCGCGGGTTCGACGGCGGTCTTCGCGCGACGGCCGCTGCCGACGGTTGCTGTTGCGGTCGCCGCCTTGGCCCTGCTGACCACGGTTCTGATCGCCTTGGCCCTGCTGACCACGGTTCTGGTCACCTCGGTCACCTCGGCCCTGCTGGCCACGGTTCTGGTCACCTTGGCCCTGGCGATCGCGCGCACCTCGTTCGGGTTGGGCGTCGCCTTGACGACCACCGGTGCTCGATGTGTCGTCGGTGCCGGCAGCGTCGGTCGGGGGTTCTTCGAGGGTGCTCTCCCTCGTCGGCGTCTGCCGATCCGTGGCTGCACCCTCCTCGGGCGCGGCGTCAGAGCCGGGCTTCGATTCAACGGCGGCCCGTTCGCCCCCGTTGCGGCGCGCACGAGCGGGTCGCGGCTCACTTCCGGTCGCGGTCGAGCCGGCCGACGATGAGCCGTTGCCGCCCTTGGCGACGATGGCATCGATCAAGCCTGCCTTGCGCAGCCGCTGCGTTCCCTCGATCCCCATCTCCTGAGCGATGCGTTGCAGCTCGGGGATGAGTTTCTGTTCGAGGGCGCTGCGGTCAGTGGTCGTGTCCATGAGGCTATGCCTCTCCCTTCAGGTTTCGTTGCAAGTCTTCGTTGGTGCGGTTGGTCGTGCAGGTGTTCGTCGTGGCTCTCATCGGATGTCGGGTCATGGGGGAAGCACTTCTAACCGTTCGCCTCTGTCGTTCCGTTGCCCTTCCGCGATAGCCGGCGCAGCCGCCCTGATCTCGGCGGCGCGCAGGGTGGCTCGCTCCATGACCAGGTCCATGACCGCCGCGATCGACTGATCGAAGCTGTAATTGGGGAGCATCGGAACACCATGCGAGAGCGCCTGACTCTTCACGTACCGCTGGAGCCGGCGGATGTTCTCGAAACCGGCTTCATAGCGCTCTGCAGGCCGGGTCCCCACGGCGTCTTCGCGGGTCGCGAAGTGCGAGAGGTGACGGCCTTCGTCGTCCACGCCCAGGATGAAGGGCACCGCCAGGATCCGATCAGCGTGCATCTCCAGGTCCAGGAACCCCGGCACGATATGGGCGCCTTCGATGATGATGCCCGTCCCTTCGGTGGCGGCGCGTTCGATCAATGCGGTGATGCCCACCGACACCGCCGCCGTCTGCTCACGGAACCCCAGCAGCAATGCATCGGCCGACTTGCCCGGCAGTTCGCGGAGCGCCTGGTCGGCGTGGAAGGACGATGTGTGGAGCGTTGGCATGAGTTCGGCCGAGAGCATGGATCGCATGACCTCCCGGATCGCGTCGGTCGCCACCACCCGCACGATGCCCAGTCGCGTGGCGAGCTGCGTGGCGATGGTGGACTTACCGACCCCGGTGGCACCGCCGATGAGGATGACCAGTGGCACATCGAGCCCTTCGACCTGGCGCCACCGGACGAAGTTCTTGGCGTAGCGCTCCCCCGCGATCTCGTTGATGACGCTCAACGCCACTTCGGAGAGTTCATCGCTCGTGATCGACCCGAGGTGCTGCTCGTGGAGCCGGTCCTCGATCGCTTCGGCCACCTGGTAGGCGCGGTAGGGCGACAGACCCGTCACCATGACTTGCGAGGCCATCAAACCCTTCGAGAAAGGCAGGCCAGGCTCACGGTCGGAGATCACGATGTGGGTCGTCTTGGGGTCCCTCTGGTTCATGTGCGGGTCATCTCGGTCCTTCAGATGCGCTGTGCTGCGCGGCGACGAGCGAGATCGATGATCTCTCCCAACGCCGTGTCGAGGTCGTTCGACCCCTCCAGCACCACTGCGCGGTTGTCCACGAACACGACCTCCGCCCCCCGTTGCAAGGCCCGCTCGACGCCGATATCGACGGCGGCGGC
>DATDJD010000332.1:0-2985 GCA_036520695.1 Actinomycetota bacterium | reverse complement strand
ACGTCTTCGTGGCCCAAGACGTGCGTGGCAAGTTCCGCTCGGAGGGCGAGACCGTGGCGTTCGTGCACGAGATCGACGATGGGTACGACACGCTCGAGTGGTTGATCGCCCAGCCGTGGTGCGACGGGAACGTGGGTAGGTGGGGCGATTCCTACTACGGGTACACGCAGTGGGCAGCGGTCGCGAGCGAACACCCGGCCCTGAAAGCGATCGTGCCTCGCGTCACGAGTGCCGACCTCGCCGGCACGTTCGAACCGGAGTCGGTGATCCCGCTGTACATGGGTCACTACCTGGCTACCTGCTGGCTCAACAAGTGGATGCTCGACTGGGAGGTCGACTGGGCGCACCGACCGCTTGTCGAGGTGTTCGATGCTGGGTTCGAGGCGGTCGGCGAACGCTCCGCCAGTTTCGATTCGCTCGTGGAGAAGTCGAGGATCGGGGAGAGCCTCGCGCCGTACCCGAACCAGCACCCGTTCGACGGCCTGAAGATCCCCGTGTTGCACACCGGTGGCTGGTTCGACAATCTGATGCCGGATCAGATGCGCGACTACGAGGCGTTGATCGCTCGACCCGACGTCGCGGGACTGCAGTACCTGGACATGAACTCGACCGATCACGAGAACTACTCGCTGGAACAGGTGCCCGTGGGTCCCGAGGACGACCACAACACCGACGCCGAGGCGCTCGCCCGGATGCTGCCCACCTATATCGGCAACGCGATCGACTTCTTCGACGTGTTCCTCAAGGGGATGGACGTCGCGTTCCCGCGGGTCCGGTGGCACCAGGGCAACGACGCGTGGCGCGTCGCCGAGCGCTGGCCACCGCCGGGAGCCCGGGAGATGCGCCTCTACCCGGTCGCGGCCGATCGCGCGACGGCGGACGCCGATGGAGGTGCACTGGCCTCCGAGCCCGAGGAGGCCTCGACCACCGCCCACTGGGTGCACGACCCCATGGATCTCGTGCCCTCCCCCGTCACCGACCCCTTCGCCTTCCTCCACGAGTGTCCCGACGAGAGCGCGATCGAGACCCGGTCCGACGTCGTCACGTTCACGTCGGCAGCGCTCGACGGGCCACTCGATCTCGTGGGACCTATCGCGGTCCAGCTCGCGATCGGTTCCTCGGCAGCTTCGACCGCGGTGTTCGTCAAGCTGGTGGACGTCGGACCCAGCGGCTCGGCGATGATGATCGCGCGCGGACAGGCATCGGTCCCCCGTCCCGACCCATCTCACTCTGTGCGCGTCGACCTCGCGCATCTCGGGTATCGAGTGCTGCCTGGACACAGGCTTCGACTGCAGATCGCCTCGAGCGACTTCCCGCTCTATCTCCCTCACCCAGGTACCGACGACGATCCGTGGCGGGCGATCGATGGACGTTCGAGCGAGCAGAGCCTTCGAACCGGTAGCGACGTCGAGACCTACCTCAGCCTGACGGTGGTCGACTGACGCTTACCGGGCCTAGCGGCCATCGAGACCGAGATCGCTCGACAGCTCGCGGTAAGCGTTCGCCTGGGCCAGAAGGTCCCTGGCCTTCTTCTCGACGGCCTGGACGGCGTCGTCCCCGGCCACGAAGCGCATCGGCGGCTCGTCCTGGTGTGCGAGTCGGACCAACGCGTCGGCGAGCTTGGCGGGGTCACCTCCCTGCTGGCCATCCATGGCGTTCCACGCAGCAACGGTCTTCTCGGTGCGCTCGGCGTAGTCGTCGATCGAGGACCGGGCGTACCTCGTTGACTCCGGCGAGAGGAGCTCGGTGCGGAAGAAGCCGGGCTCGACGAGCATCGTGTGGATGTTGAACGGCGCGACCTCGGGTGTCAGCGACTCGATCCAGCCCTCCACCCCGAACTTGGAGGCGGCGTACGCCGTGCAGAACTCCTGGCCCACGATCCCGGCTGTCGAGGAGATCGCGACGACGAGGCCGGAGCGCTGGGCACGCATCATAGGAAGCACCGCTCGCGTGACGTTCATCGGGCCGAACATGGTGGTCTCGATCTGCGCACGGAAGTCCTCAGGGCTGATCTCCTCGAAGAACCCGGCGTAGAAGTTCCCCGCGTTGTTGACCAACACATCGATGCGCCCGAACCGGTCCATGGCAGCCCGGACGCTCACCTCCGCGTCCGCCGGATCGGTGACGTCGAGCTTGACGGCCAGGAGGTCGTCGTGCTGGCCGAGGGCCGCGCTGATGGTGTCGGTGTTGCGGGCGGTGGCGACGACGGCTGCCCCTGCCGCCATCGCGGCCTTGGCGATGTCCACACCCATGCCACGGCCTGCGCCGGTGATGAACCACACCTTCTTGTCAGCCATGTGAGTACTCCCCTTGATCCGTACCGATCGTGGAGCGTCGGTTCCGGGGGGAGGAATCGAACCTCCATCGCAGGCTCCAAAGGCCCGTGTCTTGCCGTTAGACGACCCCGGATCATCCGCGGACGGCGACGCCCGCCAGGTGATTATCCCGCGTCGGGTGCGGACTCGACCGAGCGCCACACGATCTCGCCGTCGACGACCTCGTCGGTGGCGCGGAGCCCCGCCGCGCAGGCGACCTTCTCCGACGCCTCATGACCAGGGGAGATCGTGGCCTCCAGCCGCTGGGTCCCTAGCCCCTTGAGCCAACCTGCCAGCCCAAGCGCCGCCTCCTTCGCATACCCACAGCCTTGGTGGTCGGAACCCACCACCCACCCGAGGGAAGCCGCCGGTTCGTCGGCCGGCGTCCGCGCCCGCACGGTTGCCTGCACCGTGCCGATGATGTCGTCATCGAGGCGGATCACCCAGTTGCACCATGCGTGCTCGCCGTCCGGTGACCGCTGGCTGGACCACCCTTCGACACGTCGTTGCAGCTCCGCCAGCGTGTCGGGTCGGCCGCCCGTGAACCGGTGCAGTCGAACGTCGTCCAGCACCTCGAACAACTCCCCGACATCCGCGACGTCCATCGGTGTCAGTCGAAGCCGCGCGGTGTCGATGGGTTCAGCCCGAGGAAGGGACGCGGCCATCACGC
>DATDJD010000331.1:0-4963 GCA_036520695.1 Actinomycetota bacterium | reverse complement strand
CCGACAACTCGGGAACTGGCGGGCATCTGGCTCACCATCGACGACCTTGGATCAACGTCCCTCCTGGTGCGGTTCCAGGCTGACGGCGAGTTCGTGATGGATGACCGCGGAGGCATCACCGGCATCCCGTCCGTCACCGGCTCATTCGAGATGGACGGGCACACGATGGCCTTCTCGGTGCTCGGAGGGAGCGCGTGCCCTGCAGACACCTTCGCATGGACGGCGAACCTCGCCGGGGAAGGACTGCTCCGCGTCCGCCACACCGAGTCGGCATCGACGCCCGATTGCTTGATCGACGTGGGAACCGAGTGGACGTTGATCCGCGTCTCCCCGAGTTCGCCGGCGAGCGATCGGTTGATCACCGCGGGTTGACACCCGTTCGATCGCTGCCCATCTTTCGTTCGCCACCTCTCAGCAGAACACCGTCCTCGCGCATCCATGTAGCGTGCGAGTAGAGGAAGGCGTCGTGAGTGTTCCTGCAGAACTGATCGAGACACGGGCCCGTTTCGACACGTTCTTCGAGGATGAGCGCGAGCGTCTGTTCAAAGCCCTGTACTTCGTCACCGGGAATCGCGAGGACGCGGAGGAGCTCACGCAGGACGCGTTCCTGCGCCTGTGGGAACGGTGGGACGACATCGATAGGATCGACGACCCCACCGGCTACCTCTTCCGCGTCGCGTTGAACGGGTTCCGGATGCGGCGGCGCCGAGCGGCGACCGCGGTTCGAAAGCTCGTCCCGGTGGCGGAGACCTCAGACGCGTTCCTCGAAGCGGAGATGCGAGCCGACGTTCGCCAGCTCCTCCTCGGGGTCACGCCGAGGCAGCGGGCTGCCCTCCTGCTCGTGGACCTGCTCGGATACTCATCCGAGCAGGCGGCACGCATCCTGCGTGTCCGTCCGTCGACGGTTCGGGCCCTCGCCACACAGGGCCGGCGAGCCTTGCGAGCGGAAGGAGCGAGGGATGCCTGACGTGCAGGAGGTGTTCCGCATGTCGACGCAGAAGGTGCGCCAGGACCCTGGCGCGATGGAACGACAGCACACCAAGCAGCGCCGGGCCCAGCGGAACCGGAAACTCGGAGCGTTCGCGGTCGTCGGATGCATCGCGGTGGCCGTGATCGTCGCGGCCGTCGTGTCGAGCGTGGGAAACGGCGAACCAGCGCCGTCAGTCGCCGCCGAGCCAGGCGAAGCGAGACAGACGCATTCCATCGTCGACGTCGGCTCCGGAACCAAGACGGCGTTCTCGGCACCCCTCGGTGCAGGCGAATTCGACTTCACGCTCGACGGGTCGATGGTGACCTACTCCGAAGCTGATGAAGACGACATCAGCCAGGTCTTCGTGATGGCAGCCGACGGCTCGAACGTCAGGCAGCTCACCCACGGAGAGGCGGAGGCGAGCAACCCCGAGTGGTCCTTCGACGGTTCGACGATCGCCTACGAGTCGGCCACCTCAGAGACGAGCGAGATCTTCACGGTTCGTGTCTCGGACGGTGTATCCACCCGGGTGACCCGCGAACCGCAGGATGCATGGGATCCGACCTGGGCACCCGACGGACGCTCGATCGTCTTCTCCACCCCGAACCGAGACATCGATCACGTGGTGACGATGTCCGTCGACCTCGCGACAGGACAAACTCGGTTGATCGTGAGGGACGGCGATCTTCCGGCGCTGTCGCCCGACGGCACCCGGATCGTGTTCGAGTCCTGGTTGAAGCCGGACGCGCGACTGATGTTCGCGAACAGCGACGGGTCGGAGCGTCAAGTCATCGCGAGGTTGCCGAACGCGACATTCGTCGATGACAATGGGTTCGCAAAATGGTCCCCCGACAGCACGCAGGTCGCCTTCCACGGGTCATCCATCCAGGGTGACCGCCCGGGGACATATGTCTACGACCTTGCCTCGGGCGAGAGACGGTTCCTCACGCCCGGGATGATCGAGGGTTGGGTCGATGACGATCACGTCCTCGTGAGCTGACCCCGACCCCGGGATGCCGAGAAGCCCGGTCCCCTCGCGGGGCCGGGCTTCGGCCTTTGGATGCCACGCCTCACAGGACGTGGCGGGATGAGCCGGGACGAGCCCGGCCCACGTCGGTTACTCGGTGGTGCCGGCCAGCTCGACCGGGGGCACGTCGGGCGGCAGCATGCCGTCCGTGTGCTCGAACACGATCTCGCCGTCGACCGCGTCGACGAAGATCGTCTCGCCGGCCCGGAACTCCTTGTAGAGGAGCTTCTCCGAGAGCGGGTCTTCGACCAGGCGCTGGATCGTGCGCCGGAGCGGCCGTGCGCCGAGCGACTGGTCGTAGCCCTGCTGGGCCAGCAGCACCTTCGCGGCTTCGGTGAGTTCGATGTCGACGTCTTTGGCCTTCAGCTGGTCGCGAACCCGCTTCATCATGAGGTCGACGATGTTCTTGACGTCCTCCTGGGTGAGCGAACGGAAGACGATGACCTCGTCGATCCGGTTGATGAACTCAGGCCGGAAGGACTTCTTGAGTTCTTCGGTGACCCGATCCTTCATCTTCTCGTAGGTGACCTCTTCGTTGCCTGCGGCGGCGAACCCGATGCCGGGGCCCTTCTGGATGTCACGCGTGCCCAGGTTGGAGGTCATGATGATGATCGTGTTCTTGAAGTCGACCTTGTGACCCTGACTGTCCGTCAAGTGGCCGTCTTCCAGGATCTGCAGCAACGTATTGAACACGTCGGGGTGCGCCTTCTCGATCTCGTCGAACAGCACCACGCTGAACGGCTTGCGCCGGACCGCCTCGGTGAGCTGGCCGCCTTCCTCGTAGCCGACGTAGCCAGGAGGTGAGCCGATCAAGCGACTGACCGTGTGCTTCTCCATGTACTCGGACATGTCCAGCTGGATCAAGGAATCCTCGTCACCGAACAGGAACTCGGCGAGCGCCTTCGACAGCTCGGTCTTGCCGACGCCCGAAGGCCCCAGGAAGATGAACGAGCCGGCCGGACGGCGCGGATCCTTCAGTCCCGAGCGGGTGCGGCGCATCGCGCGTGACACGGCCGAGATCGCCTCGTTCTGGGTCACGATGCGCTTGTGGAGATCGTCCTCCATGCGGAGCAGCTTCTCGGTCTCTTCCTCGGTGAGCTTGAAGACGGGGATGCCGGTCCAGATGGATAGGACCTCGGCGATCTCCTCCTCGTCCACCTCGGACAAGATGTCCATCTCGCCGGACTTCCAGGCTTCCTCGCGACGGCTGCGCTCTTCCTGCAGCTGGCGCTCTTCATCGCGCAGGCTGGCGGCCTTCTCGAAGTCCTGGCCGTCGATCGCTGATTCCTTCTTGAGGCGAACCTCGGCGATCTTCTCGTCGACCTCGCGGACGTCGGGCGGCGCCGTCATGCGACGGATGCGCATGCGCGACCCGGCCTCGTCGATGAGGTCGATGGCCTTGTCGGGCAGGAACCGATCGCTGATGTAGCGGTCGGCGAGGTTGGCGGCGGCGACCAGCGCGTCGTCGGTGAAGTTGACGCGATGGTGAGCCTCGTAGCGGTCCCGCAGACCCTTGAGGATCTCGATCGTGTGCGCGACCGACGGTTCCTGCACCTCGATAGGCTGGAACCGGCGCTCGAGCGCGGCGTCCTTCTCGAGGTGCTTGCGGTACTCGTCGCGCGTGGTGGCACCGATCGTCTGCAGCTCACCACGGGCGAGCATGGGCTTCAGGATGCTGGCGGCGTCGATGGCGCCTTCGGCGGCACCGGCGCCGACCAACGTGTGCAACTCGTCGATGAACAGCACGATATCGCCGCGGGTCTTGATCTCCTTCAGCACCTTCTTGAGGCGCTCTTCGAAGTCACCGCGGTAGCGCGACCCGGCGACGAGCGCGCCCAGGTCGAGCGTGTAGATCTGCTTGCCCTTCAGCGTCTCGGGCACCTCGCCCTTGACGATGGCCTGGCTGAGTCCTTCGACGACGGCGGTCTTGCCGACACCGGGTTCGCCGATCAGGACGGGGTTGTTCTTGGTGCGGCGGGACAGCACCTGCATGACCCGCTCCATCTCCTTCTCGCGCCCGATGACCGGGTCGAGCTTGCCCTCGCGCGCGAGTTGGGTGAAGTTGCGGCCGAACTGATCGAGCACCATGGACCCTTGGCCCGCTTGCTCACCCTGGCCGCCGGGCGTGGTCTCGCCCTTGCCACCGGTGTAGCCGGAGAGCAGTTGGATCACGGTCTGGCGCACACGGTTGAGATCGGCGCCCAGCTTCTGGAGCACCTGTGCGGCGACGCCTTCGCCTTCGCGGATCAGGCCCAACAGGATGTGCTCGGTGCCGATGTAGTTGTGACCCAGTTGCAGCGCTTCGCGCAACGAGAGTTCCAGGACCTTCTTCGCGCGGGGCGTGAACGGGATGTGACCCGTGGGCGCCGCCTGACCTTGGCCGATGATCTCCTCGACCTGCTGGCGGACGGCCTCGAGCGAGATGTTCATGGATTCGAGGGCCTTGGCGGCGACGCCTTCTCCCTCGTGGATCAGGCCGAGCAGGATGTGCTCGGTGCCGATGTAGTTGTGATTGAGCATCCTGGCTTCTTCCTGCGCCAGGACGACGACCCGTCTCGCTCTATCGGTGAAGCGTTCGAACATGTCAGCGTCCTCCGAAACCCGCCTCGCACGCTGGGCCTGTGGGATCAACGGACCACGTCCTACCCCGCAGGCACCTCGGGCGTCGCTCCCGGTATCCGGCCGCGACGCCCGCTGGGATGGAGTATACCCGTGGCCCTTGATAAGCCTGGAAAGCTCGGCTCCCATCCCTCTGTGTCCTCACACCATGTTGTTCGGATGTTGGAGGCGAAAGGATGAGCCGAAATGGAGAACTGGCAAAAGGCGGATACGGGCATCCCCCATCCGGACCATGTGATGTCCCCCCTTTGGCCCGTTGCCTCAGGCCGACGCTCGATGCCAGGATGTCGGAACCTTTCCCGACCCCGGCGGCACGAAGAGGGGATCCGCGTGCGCAACGCCTCCGA
>DATDJD010000330.1:0-4179 GCA_036520695.1 Actinomycetota bacterium | reverse complement strand
AGCGGGCCCGCCGGCTTCGACCTGCGGTTCCGCCGATCCACCGCGAAGGGCGACTTCGGCGAGCGCACCACCTGGCTGCAGGCCACGACGCTGAACGGGTCCACGCTCATGGGCAAGCCCGGCAGCACGTATTGCATCGAGGCGCATGGTCTGGACGAGGTTGGCAACACCGGCGTGTGGAGCCCCGAGTCGTGCACCGCGGTGCCGCTGGATGACCGATCGCTCCTTGCGAAGGGTTCCTGGATCCGGGCCCCCGGTGGGGTGTTCGAGGATTCGACATCCACCGCGAAGGCACGAGGCGCGCGCTTGGTCGTGAAGGAGGCGCGGGTGCGGCGGTTCGCGATCATGGCTCGCACGTGCCCGGAGTGCGGCACGGTCCGGGTGTCCTGGCGCGGGAAGGTGCTGGGCACCATCGACCTGTCCGCACCTGAACAGGACGGCGTGATCTTCTCAATGGGAACCAAAGGGAAGGCGCGATCGGGGACGTTGGTGCTCGAGGTGAGGAGCAAGGGACGACCGGTGACGATCGATGCGGTCGGCATCACGCGTGTGTGAACGGAGCGCGAACGTGGAGCTGGCTTGGTTAGACGAAGTTCGAACCGCCTCTGACCTGCTGAAACAGATTTCAGACGTGCAGATCTGAGTAACGATTCGGCCGATTTGAGGGCCGTCAGAGCGCTGCCCATCGCTGATGCAGGTTCGAGCAGGAGCAAGCACGTGTCACGGCTGGGCGGTTGGGGGCGCAATCCCATCGAGGACTAGGTCGAGTGCGGCCAGGAGGTCCTCTTCCAGTTCCATCTGTTCGTCTCCGGTCGTAACCCACCGGTAGAGCACGCCGATGTAGGCGTCGAAGAGCAAGCGCCCAGCGCGGCCTGGGTCGGCGTTCGGCGTTACCTCGCCGCGGTCCTTCCCCGCTCGGACTACATCGGCGAGAAGACTCGTCGTCTCTGAGTCTGGAGTGAGCAGCGGGCCTCCCGCCTGCAGCCACGCGCGCATCATGCCTCGCCCGGTCTCAGGGTCGTCCTCGAAGATGCGAGCAAGGGCTCGAAACGCCGCTCGGAGGCGGGTTGGTGCGTCATCTGGCTTGCCCTTGTCCTCGGCGAGCACGTCGGCAAGATCGGCACGCCGACTGTCGAACCATGCAAGCACGAGATCTTCCTTCCTTGGGAAGTAGTTGAAGACGGTTGCGCGGGACACGTCGGCACACTCACCGATGTATTCCATCGGGGTCGCGTTGTACCCGCGGCAGGTGAAGAGCGCAGCGGCACAATCGACGAGTCGTTGCTTGGACTCGATCTTCTTGCGCTCGCGACGGGAGAGCTCACTTGCCATATAAACTAGACTCCAGTATAAATCTAGACGTATAGACAAGATTACACCACCAGGAGGGCGCCGTGAGAAGGATCGTCGCGAGTCTCTTCACCACCATCGACGGGGTCGTCGAATCTCCGGAGAAGTGGCATTTCCCTTACTTCGATGAAGAGATGGGGGCAATCGTCGGGTCTCTTATGTGCGACACCCTGCTGCTCGGTCGCAAGACCTACGACACGTTCGCCGAGACCTGGCCTCCTCGCGAAGACGCGGGCGGGGAGGACGCGCTCTTGGCGAGACAGATCGGTGACACGCGCAAGATCGTCGTATCCCGACACCCGCTCGAGTTCGCCTGGCGTAACTCCGAACGCCTGCAGGGTGAGTTGACCGAGGCAGTGGCCGCGCTCAAGAACGAGACGGGCGGCGATATCGCCATCAGCGGATCGGTCTCGATCGTCAGACAGCTCATGGATGCCCAGCTGATCGATGAGCTTCACTTGCTGGTCGACCCGGTCGCCGTACGAAACGGGATGCGGCTATTCGAGGATGGGGGACCCAGTCTGTCGACGTCGCTCCTCAGCGTGGATGCACTCGCCAGCGGCGTGCTTCACATCGCCTACGGCCCGAGCGAAACCGCACCTGGAGGTACCTACCGCGACGCTTCGCGGGCGATGGCTTCTGCCGACACCTCTGTGCCAAGGAACTCGCGATGAACCATGGGGTCGTTATCGCCGGCGGTGGCCCAACCGGGATGATGCTCGCGGGAGAGCTGGCCTTGGCGGGTGTCGACGTCGTCATCGTTGAACGGCGCACGAGTCGAACGCTCGAAAGCTCGCGTGCCGGTGGTCTTTACGCTCGGACCATCGAAGTGCTTGACCAGCGTGGGATCGCAGATCGCTTCCTCGCCGAGGGTCAAGTGATGCAGGTTCAAGGCTACGCCTACATCCCCTTGGATATCAGCGACTTCCCGACCCGCCACAACTACGGACTGGGGCTTTGGCAGCGCGACTTCGAGCGCATCCTCGGTGGCTGGGTCGATGAGCTCGGAGTCCCGATCCTTTCAGGCCGCGACGTCGTCGGATTCCGCCAACACGACGAGGGCGTCGATGTCGAGTTGGCCGACGGCTCCGCTCTTCATGGCGCCTATCTCGTCGGTTGTGATGGTGGACGTAGCGCCGTCCGAAAGGCTGCCGGTATCGAGTTCGCAGGATGGGACCCGTCGATCAGCTTCATGATCGCCGAGGTCGCGATGGCAGAGGAACCACCGGTTGGGCTCCGCCCTGAAGGTGGGGGAATCGGACCCGTCGACCCGCAAGCCGGCGGCAATCCCTATCGGGTCGTGCTCAAGGAGCAGGGCATCGACCATCCCACCGAGCCCTCGTTCGACGACCTGCGCGAAACTCTCGTCGCCCTGTACGGATCCGACTTCGGCGCACACGACCCGATCTGGATCTCCCGATTCAACGATGCAGCTCGCCAGGCGACCTCATACCGTGTCGGCAGAGTTCTACTCGCTGGGGACGCGGCCCACATCCATTCCCCGCACGGCGGCCAAGGCCTCAACACCGGCGTACAAGACGCCGTGAACCTCGGGTGGAAGCTCGCCCAGATCGTGAACGGCGTGTCGCCCGACAGCCTCCTGGACACCTACGAGGCCGAGCGGTATCCGGTTGCGGCGCGCGTGCTCCAAAACACCATGGCCCAGGTCGCACTCACCACCCCAGGCGATCGTCATGACGCCCTGCGTGACCAGTTCAGCGCACTGCTGGCGATGGATGAACCCCGCATCCACCTCGCCGCGATGCTCACCGGTCTCGATATCCACTACGACCTCGGCGACGGGCACCCGCTGCTCGGCCGACGCATGCCAGACCTCGATCTGCAAACGGCAAGCGGTCCAACTCGTGTCTATGCGCATCTGCACGATGCCCGTCCCGTGCTTCTCGACCTTCGGGGCATCAGCCAGTCCGACGACGCACCGTCGGGGGACCGGATAAAGGTGGTGGGTGCCACCTACGACGGGGTGTGGGAGCTCCCCGTTGTCGGAGAGGTCCCGGCGCCCCAAGCCGTACTCATCCGACCCGACGGGCACGTCGCGTGGGTTGGTGATGTCGATGATCGCACGCTTGTCGGAGTGCTCTCCGAGTGGTTCGGCACGTCCAGCGAATGATGAGAGAGGAAGAGCCATGTCAGAGGTGACTGAGGAAACACCAGGGCCGGTGCTGCCGGTTCCAAGCCCGCTGTTGAGGGGTTTGGAGCCGTTCGTTGGAACGTGGGACTTCAAAGGCCCACCTTGTTGGGTCCGGAGACGAGGCCATCACGGCTAGATCGACGTTTGCATGGCTACCCGGAGGGTTCTTCATGCAGCAGAGGATCACGATCGACTTCCTTGGGATGTCGATCGAGAGCCTCGAACTCATCGGGTACGACGCTGGCATCGACGGATTGACGTCATCGGTCTTCTCCAACCTCGCACCCGATGCGCTGCCCTACTTCTGGAATGTGAGCGGCAAGAACGTAGAGGTAAAGGTCAACTACGGGCTGCTCCACGCCACGTTCACAGGGGAGTTCAGCGAGGATGGAAACCAGTATTCAGGTGGCTGGCGACCAAGCCCCGGCGCAGACCCTGCAGTCAATGTTGCTTATGACTTGAGCGGGGTGCGTGTTGGATAGGTCCGAAGCGGGCGAGACCAGGAGGATAGAGGTTGTCAGTGTCCGTTCTCTACATGTCGATGTCGCTCGACGGGTACATCGCGGGCCTGAACGACGAACCGGGGACCCCGGGTGGTGACGGCTTCGAGCGGCTGCGGGAGTGGTTCGGCTTTGGGCCGGACGGGTCGCCCGCTCGGCGATCTGGGCCCGTCAGCG
>DATDJD010000329.1:0-31053 GCA_036520695.1 Actinomycetota bacterium | reverse complement strand
TGAACCGCATGTTCGTCGAGGCCGGGTCCGCAGCGGGGTAGCCTTGCATCGCGCGAGAGTGGCGGAACTGGCAGACGCGCCGGGTTTAGGTCCCGGTGCCCGCAAGGGCTTGGGGGTTCGAGTCCCCCCTCTCGCACCCCCCTTGACCTGCGGACCTTTCTCACGCTTGCCCACATAGCTACTCAGAGGCGGCCTTCGTCAGACCTTCCTTGGACCGATCAACCGGATATGAGTGGCTCAGGTATCCCCGATGCGACCTCTTTCCGCACCGTTATGCTGCGCCATGGTCCAGGTTGGAAAGGGTGGGGATGCAACCTGATCACCCCCGATGATCTCGTCCCACAGCCACACGAGTTCGTCAGTCGAAGAGGAACACCCGACACGATCGCCGAGTGGAGGGGGCTGGCGAACGGTCTGTTGACCGACCAGGCATGCGTCTTCCACCGCAACGTGGAGATCTCTTCTCGCTACGCCTGGATCTACAGATTCCTGCCCGCCTACTTCAAGTGGGCCGGGATGGCGGCGCTCGCGTCTCACCACGTTCGACTTGCCCTCTTCCCATTCCGGCTGGACAAGGATCGCACCGGCTACGTGGACATCCCGCGCGGCCTGGAGCGCAAGAGAGCGCTGCTGATGAGCGATGTGGACACGATCCGCATGACCAACAACGCCATCTTCGACGACATCTTCTGGGTGCATCTCGCGTACGGCACCGCCGAAGACGGTATCGATCGTGTGCGCGCTCTCCTGGGACCGGAGCCCAGCTACGCGCCCATCCTCTCCGGCTTCGAGGCGATCGACCGAGGCCGTCGTGTCGTGGAGGACGGGTCTGCGTCCGAGGACGCTCGAAGGAGGGCCGACGACCTCATCTGGGAGGGCAACGTCCAACTCCTGGAACACGAGCAGCGCGCTCTGGTCCAACCCAACTTCGATCATCTCTCGTGTGCCTTCGCACGGCTCGTCTCGATGGGCGCGGCCACGCACTTCGAGGTGCGTGGGGTCCGACGGGAGGTGCCGTACTTCACCTCGTTCTACACCTACTCGCTGACACGAGGGCTCCGAGCGCGCACGCCTCCTCCCACCTGGCCGAGGATCACCCGATTCGAGGATCGCTGGCTGTGGCTCGTGGCGAGCATCATCCCCCGGTTCCGACGATTCGATGCCAACGTGCCGCTCGTCGACAGGAGCCTGCGGCGCATCTTCGATGAAGCGCGCGACTACGCCTCCAACCCCTGCGTCGTACCTCCCTCCACTGCAGACTGAGCAGCCTGGTCACCGCGTCGAGTGCGGACGGGAACGACGATCACGGCCGGTCCTGATGGCGCGAGCGTCTGCGCAGGTCGCCTTCGGCAGGATCCTCAGCCTCATCCGTCGAGTCCTGCGTGCGTGGCAGATCCGTCTGCTGACGGATGTTGAAGAACTCCACGAAGTTGGAGCCGATGTCCTGTAGGAACTCAAGCAGTGCGTGCAAACGGTCCAGACTAGCGACAGCACCTGCCTCCGGCGGGCGAGACACGCTAGCGTGACCGGATGTCTGGTCGCCAACCATCGGAGTCGCCTCCACCGGTCACTCGGTCGCAGCTAGAAGGGGGTCTCCGCGACCTCGGCGTCTCGGCCGCGTCCGTCGTCATGGTCCACACGTCGATGCGAGCCTTGGGTTGGATCGCCGGAGGACCGGAGACCGTGGTACGGGCATTGCTGTCGGTCCTCGGACCCGAAGGAACACTCATGGCGTACGCGGGGTGGGACCAGGATCCGTACCACCTCGAGCAGTGGCCAGCATCGGTGCGCGATGCCGCGAGGCGCGAGCTACCGCCGTTCGACCCGACGCTGTCGGAGGCGAACCGCGACCATGGGCGCGTCCCCGAGCGCATGCGCACCTGGCCCGGTGCCGTCCGCGGTCCGCATCCGGAAGCATCGATGGTGGCGATCGGACGAGACGCAGCGGCGCTGGTAGCACCCCACCCCGATGACGACCCCTACGGCGCCGGTACGCCGCTCGAACGCCTGGTCGCGATCGACGGATCCGTGTTGCTGCTGGGTGCTCCGCTGGACGCGGTCACGCTGCTCCACCATGCCGAAGCGATCGCACCGATCGAAGACAAGCGGAGGACCGTCTACGACATGCCGATGCTGGTCGACGGCGCCACGGTGTGGCGCACCTTCCATGACATCGACACGTCGGACGGTGCCTTCGACTACGCGCGGCTCGGGTTGGCGGTCGACCCCTTCGAGCAGATCGTGCAGGACGCCCTCGAAGCGGGGATCGGACGCTCGGGCGTGGTCGGCGCTGCAACGAGCGTGCTCCTTCCTGCGAGAGCACTGACGGATTTCGCGGTGGCCTGGTTGGTCGAACGGTTCGGCCCACTCAGCGACGACGTCGATCCGCATGAGTGATCCCCGGTGTCTCCTAGATCGTCTTCCAGAATCCGATCGTGTTCTGCTGATACTCCATGCCGGCGTAGAAGGGGACGGCTAGCGGGCTGTCCGCGATCGCGATGACGGCCGCGCTCGTGGCACCATGCTCGCGACCCCAGTCCTCCGCCGCCTGCATCAGCGATCGGCCCACCCCGCGACCACGCTCCCGTTCGGTCACGAACAGCGTGGTCACGTGCAGGGAAGGTTCCGCCAGCTCCCTCATCAGTTGACGGCTCGCATCGTCCGGTGCCGGCCACACCCGCGCCTCAAGGAACCCCACGATGACCCCCGACCGTTCAGCAACGAGCCACAGGTCGTGCGGCTCGTCGATCCGCGAGCCGAACCATCGAGCCAAGCCCTCGACCTCGGGCACCCGGAACCGGGCAGGGTCTCGAGATGCGTAGTACCGACCGAACTCGACCCAGCGATCGGCGAGAGCGGCCCCGTCGCCAGGCCGCACGGATCGGATGATCACCTCGTCGCTCACGTGGTTCATCCTGCCACGCCCGAAAGGCAGTGGTTGGCGCCGACTTCTAGTGTGGGCTCCGTGATCACCCACGGATGGATCGCAGCTTGGGCCGACCAGTACGACGACGCGTTCGACGACGATCGGATCGGGGCGATCGTGGGCAAGGTCGACCCGACGTATCGAGACATCGAGCAGGTGTACCGATGGAAGAGCGCTCGCGCGATCGGACACTTCCAGAAGAACGCGAAGCCGTTGGTCACCAGACGTGTGCGATCCGCCCTCGCAGAACCCGATGAAGCCGTGGCGCTCGCCACCCTGGTCGAGTTGCACGGCGTGAAGGCTCGCATGGCCAGCGCGATCCTCGCCGTCTTCCGCCCCGAGCGATACACGGTCATGGACCGGCGCGCGTGGGAGTCGCTCACTCGACACGGCTTGCTCCCCGACGTCCAAAGCCTGAGTTGGCAAGCGGCCTGGCCCACCTACCTCGCCGAGTGCCGACGCATCGCGGGCACGCACCGGGTCACCCTCAGGGAGCTGGATCGTGCACTGTGGGCTGCCCAGGGAGAGGTCGGCCTTCCGTCTTCCTAGCTCTCTTCACCTCACGGCGTGGCCGACCGTGGCAGGTTCGCGAACGCCGAGTCCCGCTTAGCCCAGGTCGGGCCAGGGGGCGATATCCACCTCGTTGCCTTCGGCGTCGGCAAGGGTCCACCCTTCCGGCGCGCCCGAGTCATTGACCATGTGGCCACCCGCAGCGAGCGCTGCCGCGACGCGGGCCTCGGCTTGGTCGTGCGGGACATAGACATCGATGTGGATCCTGTTGCGCTGCGGTCTCGGCGCGTCCATCTGCTGGAACCACAGCGGTGGCCCTTGGTAGTGAGGATCCATGAGGTCTTCGTCGCCCACATGCCGATAGCCGAGTACGGCCTCCCAGAAAGGCATCACTGCAGGGATCACCAACGCGTCGATCGCGATCTGGACACACTGAAGACCGGTCAGGTCGACCGACACCCCTAGCGCGCTCGCCGCAGCGGAGATCTGCTGTGCGAGCGCAAGGTCGTCCTCGCTGAACCGACCGTCGCTGGTCGATCTAAGACGAACCGTCAGGCCGTCCGATCGGAGGTCGATGTCGGGGTGATTGGACGTGCCGGTGGCCAGACCGCCGATCGCGTCCGCCAGCGTGATGCCGACGGCGAACGATCCGGTGCGGAAATGCGTCGACGCGTCGTCCCTGACGATCCTCCAGTCGAACTCGTGGAACCGCTTCGGTGATATCCGATCACTCATCCTCTTCCCTCCAGTGCGATGCGCGCGTCGGCGATGTCGGGCGTGTCGGATTCCTCCGAGAACGTCTCGTAGACGGACCTGAGCGTGGCACGCTCCTCGCCAGCCGGCTCACCCGATGCCGAACGAAGCTCCGCGAGCCGCGTCGCGGCGCGGAGTTGCCACATGCGCGCCCCGGCGGCGTTCGCCGAGTCGAAGGCGTGACGGAACGAGCCTCGAGCGTCAGCGGCACCCGAGGCGGAAACGAGCAGGTCACCTTTGATCAGCGGCAGCTGGGGGAACAGCACGTTGTCACGGCCCTCCATCAGCTCGATCGCCTGCTCGACCGGTTCGAGGCCTTCTTCAGCGCGACCGGCGATCCCGAATCCCCGCGCGCGCACCGATAGCAGCATCGGCCAGAAGACCGGCGGCGTCGTGAGGTCCTGGTAGCGAGCGATCCCCTGGTCGCTGAGCGCCATCCCCTCGACCGGACTGCCCAGTGCCGCTTCCGACACGCCGAGGAAGATGAGCGCGAGCGCTCTCCACACCTGGTAGTCATGCTCCTCGGCGATGGCCCGCACCTGCGACGCCCGCTCGTGCACGCTCGCCCAGTCCCTGCGCCACACATCGAGGAACGCCACATGGAACAGCGCGTACGCGGCGCTGTACGGATGGCGTAGTTCCGCTGCGACGCGCAGAGCGCTCGCTCCGCGCTCGACCGCACGCGCAGGATGACCGATCGACCACAGCACGAACGCCGACGTCGTATAGGGCACGATCCCGGGGCTCGGGCCGAGGCGTAGCCGCCCCGAGGCGAAACGTTGCGGATCGAACAAGCCGATCGCACGATCGAGGTGCTCGAGACCATCATCGACCTCGCTCAGCGAGACGAGGTTCGTGCCGACCCGCAGATGCCCCTCCGCCTGGAGCGCGGGGTCCTGCTGGAGCTCGGCGAGTTCCAATAGCCGGCGTCCGATCTTGAGGCCTTTGTCGAAGTCACCTCGATACAGATACAGGCTGGCGAGGCTCCGCAGCAGCGGCAGCGCGTCCGAGGGCACGCCCGTTTCCTCAAGCTGCGCGAGCGCATCCGCGTAGATGTCCTCGACCTCCTGTGTGTACCCGCGGATCGCCATGAGCCCTCGGGCGAGGCTCGTGCGCACCATGATCTCTTGGGCGGTGCGCTCCGCCGTCGCGGGCGCTGCCGCGAGGGCGGAGAGCAGGTCGTTCGAGAGTTCGATCGCCCCGTGGTACCAGCCACGGTCGTCGTGCAGGGTCCACAGCGCGTCGAGCATCGCATCGAGCCGCCCCAGGTCGCCGGCCTCCACCCAATAGAGCCACGCGGCGCGAAGATTGCCGAGATCGGCCTCCAGCTCGGCGAGGACCTCCGCCCGCTCCCGGCCGGTGAGGCGCTCCCGGCATCCGAGCGCCTCGTCGGCGAAGTGCTCCGCGTGCGCGCGCCTGACGGCGGCGCGCTGCTCCGGCAGATCGTCGAGTCGTTCGGCGGCGAACGTGCGGATCGTCTGCAGCATCGCGAGTCGGCGGTGGCCACCCTCGTCGAGGCTCCGGACGAGGCTCTTGTCGACGAGCGAGACCAACCGAGGGAGCACGTCCGCGCCGGCGCCATCGTTCACACGCGAGGCGACCGCCTCGACCGCCTCGATGCGGGCGGTCGCGAACACCGAGAACAGCCGGAAGGTCGAACGTTCGTCCTCGTCGAGGAGGCGCTCGCTCCACTCGATCGTGCTGCGCAGGGTCTGCTGCCGCTCGGGGAGATCGCGGGTGCCACCGCCCAGGTCGCCGGCGTGCTCGCGCAGCCGGTCCCGCAGCTCGCCCGGGGAGAACAGCGCGACCCTGGCCGCCGCCAGCTCGATCGCGAGCGGGAGCCCGTCGAGCCGCACGCAGATCTCGGCGACGTCCTCGGCGTCCTCATCGGTGAGCTCGAACCCAGGGTGGACGTCGCGCGCCCGCTCGACGAACAACCTCCCTGCCTCCGAACGCGCGACGGCGTCCGCGGACGAGACGTCATCGGGCAGTCCCAGTGGGGGCACTGCGTAGAGGCGCTCGCCGCGGATCCGCAGCGCCTCGCGACTCGTCACGAGCACCCGCAGCCCTGAGCTCGACCGCAGGAGCTCGGCGATGCCGTTCGCCGTGTCCATCACCTGCTCAAGGTTGTCGAGCACCAACAGCACGCGCCGCGTTGCGAGGTGTTTCCGCAGGAGATCGAGCGGCCCTCCGGTGCCGGATGCACCGATCGCTCGCGCGACGGCGTCGAACGCCGCATCGGCGTCGGTCACCGGTGAAAGATCGATGAAGTAGACGCCGTCGGGCGTGAGGTCTGCCTGCTCCGCGCCGACCTGCACCGCCAGCCTGGTCTTGCCGATGCCCCCCGGTCCGATCAACGTCAGCAGGCGTACGCCTGGGTCGGCGAGCAGGTCCCGGATCTCGCGGAGCTCCCGATCGCGTCCCACCAGCTCGGAGGTCTGCGTCGGTAGGTTGTTCAGGCGGTCGGTGAGGGTCGTCAGCGGCGGGAACTCGGCCGACAGCGCCGGATGCTGCACCTGGAAGATGCGCTCCGGCCGCAGTAGGTCCTTGAGCCGGTGCTCCCCCAGGTCGAGCAATGAGACGTCAGGGGGAAGCTCCCGTTCGACGAGCTGTGCGGCGCTCGCCGACACGAGCACCTGACCGCCGTGACCCGCCGCGCCGATCCTCGCGGCACGATGCACCTCGACCCCTACGTAGGACCCAGCGCCGATCCGTCCCTCGCCCGTGTGGAGCCCCATGCGCACGCGGATCCGCGCGTCGTCGGGCCACGGATGCCGCTCGATCGCGAGTTCCGCGTCGACCGCGGCCCGCAAGGCCGAGGATGCGGCCGGGAAGACGGCGAAGAACGAATCGCCTTCCGTGCTGACGACCAGGCCGTCGTTCGACTCGACCGCCGACCGCACGATGTCGTGATGCTGCTCGAGCAGCGGCGGGTACGCGTCGCCCAGGTCCTGGACGAGCCGCGTGCTTCCCTCGATATCGGTGAACAGGAACGTGACGGTTCCGGTAGGCAGATGGTCCTCGAGTGCGGGCACACCCCAATCATGACGCAGGCCGCCACCTCGCCACACATCGCACCACCAGGCGTACGGCTTCGAGCGCCTAGCGGTTCTTCTCTTGGATCCGGGCCGACCAGACAACGGCACCTGACTCGTGCCACGGGTAGAGCTCGGGCACGACGGCAACCGCCTTGAGGAAGCGTCGCGATCCGATGAGCAGGAAGCAGGCCTCGAACACCAGACCGAAGAGCACCCCCACCCAGGCGGACGTGACAGCGCTCGCATCGAGCAGCGACCGGACCGCGAGCGCCACCGCCACCCCACCGACGATGGCGTTGATCGAGGCGACCATGCTCGCGGTCGTGAGGAATGCCTGGAGTGGACTCGTGGACACCATCCCCATCCGCATGAGCTTCTTCATCCCCTCGACATCCGTGGGAGGGAAGAACGGCGTGACGGCCGGGTCGATCTCGACGAAGTACTCACGGATCCGAAGGGAGACCAGGGAGAAGACGTAGTCCTCGATCGAGGTCTGCACCAGACGCAGATATGTGAAGACCCCGAGGAGGAACACCGAAGGAAGCAAGATCAGGGCGAAGAGGTAGAAGGTGTCACCCAGGTCGTGGGCCTGGCCGATGAACGCGATGGCGATCGTCGCGCTCGACAACGTGCCGAGGTACAGGCTCGATCGCCCATTCGCTTCGGCGATCGTGCCGATGCGGGCCGATTGCAGATTGAACTGTTCGGTCGTCAGTGCAGACAGCGCCATCTGGCGCGTGAGCGGGTCAGTCGATCCGTTCATCCCGATCCCTCCTAGCGGTGGCGTGGGCAGCGTATGCGACCTCGTCGTGGATGCTAGGAGGGGGCAGAGAGCTTGACGTCGTCCTGCCTGTCATCGCCGTAGTAGCGAGTGTGCAGGGGCCGGTGATCGGCGAGGAGTCGGAGAGCTTTCGCCACGTCTCGGTCGTTCGGGATCCGCACCCAGAGAGCGCTTCGGCCTTCGTTGGCATACGCGAGATACATGTCCCGGCCCTCGATGTCATCGGTCACGGCTCCCACGACCTTGCTGGCAACGGTTCGACGCTGCAGGTAGAGCTGGAAGTTCGTCAGGATCTCCTCTGCCGCGTAGAGCTTCAGGTCGCCCCCGGCACGTCCAGATCCTTCCAGTGCTGCACGGGCCCTCTCTCCTGAATCGGAATCAGCAAGGATCACCACGAGATACCCCCGAGGTCGGAATACGAGCGTGTTCAGTGAGGGATCCAACGGCCATGTCGTTTCGGTTCCGTTCACCTGCAGCCTCCTCTCGGGTCGCTTAGACGATCAGTGCCACGCCCATCGCGAGGAGCCAGAGGGACCACGCGATGTAGAGGAACGGGATCGCCGATCCCGCGAGGCTCCATCCACGTTCCTCGTTCGGGCCGAGGAACTCGGCGGACGCGATCATGAGTCCCGCACCCACCACGATCCCGACCCAGCCCAACCACGTCGGCAGCGCCGATCTGCCGACGATCGCGATCCCGGTCAGGACAGACCAGAGCCCCGTGAAGAGGTAGCCCAGATGCTCACCGACCCCGACGCCGAGGTACTGATGCATCGCGCGGAACACGGCGATGCCCGCTTCCCGTTCACCGGGGGAAAGGCTGGAGTCCGCGTGTGCACGAGCGAGCGAAGGGACGAGATAGACCCATCGCAAGAGCCCGAGCATCTGGACCAGACCCGCGAGCACTCCGATCGTCACGGCGAGAGGAACGATGCCCGTGAGACCCAGAGACTGCCCGAGCACCACGACGGCAGCGATCATGAGCAACCCGGAGAGCATGAACGTCCACCACAGCAGGATCAGCGACGACCCGCCGGCACGGAACCGATCGAGGATCTCGTCGGCAGGCCTACGCAGGATGTCGGGATACTCGAAACGCTTCCCGAGCAACCCGAAGGTCGTGTTGAACCACAGCGGAGCCACGATCAAGAGCACGCCGGCAGCGACGTCGGTGTTCATCCGGCACTCCTCCCCGAGCCGAGGCGAGAGAGGAACCACAGGAGGCCACCGGACAACAGGGTCACGGTGATCGCGCCCGACGCTCCGAAGACCGCCCACTTCGATTCCACGTCGACGCCGATCGATGTCGTGATCGTCCAGCCGAGCGCCCAGAACGCGGCGATCGCAGGGATCCAGAGGAAGCTCGCGCCGACCCGATCCCGAAGGACCACCCATTGGGCTGCTCCCACGCCCAGGCCGCTCACCGCGCCGAGCACGGCGAGGTCACCGATCGAGGTTCCGTAGTCGAAGATCGCGACGCCGATCCCCAAGCCGAGGGCGAGACCCGCGGCTGTGAAAGCGATCCACCGTGCGTCGATACCGATGGCGCGAAGCACGAGCCACTGCGCCGTGCCGATCGCGAGACCGGCGATCGCTCCCGCCGCCACCGCGACCCAGATCGCATCGATAGGTCCCACGATCGCTTCGGCGACGAGGCCCCCCACTGGGAAGCCGAAGAACGATGCACACCACCACGCGAGTTCCTTGCCGCTGAACGAACGGGCGGTTGTCGAGGTGTCGACGGCGAGTGCGTCTTCCATGGAGCCCTCCTCCTGGTCGGATGGGCACATGGTGGTGGGTCGTCATGACACGGCGCTGACAGACGTCGCACCCTGCGCGTCAGCGGTGTCAGCGCAGCGTCATGAAGGTCGTGCACGCTCGGTGCATGGGTGAGGACGGTGGCGACGTGGAACGGACGATCCGGCGAGCGATCGGCGGGGACCCGGACGCGATCTCATGGATCGAGGCACATGCCATTACCAGTGCAGAGCCGACGATCATCGCCATGGCCGCACTCCTCGCGAGAGATCCTGTGTTGGTCGCTGAGGCGTTGGCCGTCGCGACGACGAGCCGTGACCGACAACTGGTCGTGATCACCGGGGCCTATCTCCGAGGGGACGAACAGCTCGTCGACGCGTTGGCCCGGGACCACTTGGCCGATCATCCGGACAGCTTCATGGTCGCCTGGATCGCGTCCGGCGCCGTCGGCAGGGCGTGAGAGACGGACCACCGCGAGAACGGTCGTCGTAGGCTCTCCCCGTGCTGGAGATCTCGCTGCTCGGTCCCCTCGAGGTCAGGCGCGACGGCGATCTCGTGACGGTCCCGGGCGGGAAGACTTCGGAGTTGCTGGTGCGCCTGGCCCTCGACGCCGGCCTGCTCGTGCGCACCGAGCGGCTCCTCGACGACCTCTGGGGAGCCGATGCGATCAGCACCCGCCGCAACACGCTGCAGTCGAAGATCGCCAAGCTCCGTCGGGCGCTCGGAGATCCATCGGTGATCGGAACCGGTGACGGCGGCTACACGCTCGGCGTGGCACCGTCTCAGGTCGATGCGCTCACCGTGTTGCGCGAGACCGACACTGCATCCCGACTGCTCGACGAGGGCGACGACCGGGGGGCCGTCGATCTGTGCACCACCGCCCTGGCGATGTTCCGAGGCGAGCCATTCCAAGCCGCGAGCGGAGACTGGATCGAACCGCACACGACGCAACTCGAAGAGGCGCGTGTCGCATTGCTCGAAACACAGTTGTCCGCCCGACTGCGCCTGGGCGAGCTCGGCGACGTCATCAGCCAGCTGGAAGCGACGGTCGCGATCTATCCGTTCCGGGAGAGTTTCTGGGAGCTGTTGATCACCGCGCTCTACCGAGCCGGGCGCCAAGCGGACGCGCTCGCGACTTACCAACGTGTCCGCAACCAGCTCGCCGACCAGCTCGGCTTGGACCCCGGTCCGCAACTCCAAGAGCTCGAGCAGCAGATCCTCGCCCACGCTGCGAGCCTCGACGTGTCCGCCCGTGCGACCGACGCGCTCGACGCTCCCCCGGGCAACCTGCCATCGATGACGGCCGAACTCGTCGGACGGGAGGCGGAACTGGCCGAGCTCTCCACCCTGCTCGCGAGCGATCGGCTCGTCGAGATCGTCGGACCGGGCGGCGTCGGCAAGACGGCGGTCGGGATCGCGGCGGGCCGACGATCGATGAACGACGTCGGGCGCGACGGGGTATGGCTCGCGAGGCTCGAGACCACCACGACCGCCGACGAGGTCTTCGACACGATGATCGCCGCCATGGGTGTCACCGGCGGTGAGCCGGCGATGGTGGAACGGCTGAGGACCAGCGCCGCCATCGTGATCCTCGACAACTGCGAGCACGTGATCGACGCTGCCGCCGCGCTCGCCGTCCGCCTCCTCGATTCGACGAGTGAACTCCGGGTCCTGTGCACCAGTCAGGTCCCGCTCGGCATCGACGGCGAGGCCGTGTTCGAACTCACTCCCCTGGCGCCCGCCGATGCCGCAGATCTGTTCACCCTCCGAGCGAGCGCGAACCGGAAGACGCCGAGGGTCAGCGACGACGAGGAAGCGGTGCACGAACTCTGTCGTTCGCTCGACGGTCTGCCGCTCGCGATCGAGCTTGCAGCAGCACGCACGAGGACGCTGTCGATCGAAGAGATCATCCGTCGCCTCGACGACCGCTTCCACGTGCTGAGCGACCCGACGAGCCGACGACCGGAGCGTCGAAGATCCTTGAAGTCCACGATCGGATGGAGTTACGAGCTCCTGTTCCCGGACGACCAGCGGGGGCTCTGGGCGCTCGCCACCTTCGCCGGTGGCGCGCCACTCGCGGCGTTCGAATCCGTCCTCGAGGCGCTCGAGGTCCCCGCGACCGCCACGATCGACGTCGTCGGCCGGCTCACGGCTCGTTCGTTGGTGATCGTCGATGACGAAGGCGCGTCGACGCCCGTTCGGTATCGCCTCCTCGACAGCATCCGCGCGTTCGCGCTCGACGCGATGACCGACGCCGGGATGTCCGAGCGGGCGTTCGATGCGCACGCTGCCTGGTTCGCCGACGCCGCCGGCTCCTCCACCGAGGGTGTGCGCAGCGCTCGCCAAGCCGACCACCTCGCCTTCGCTCGAGCCGAGCGCGCCAACATCGATGCCGCCCTCGCGTGGAGCGCGACACACGACCCGCTGCGTGCCGTCGCCATCGTCAACGGGTTCGGATGGGCGTGGGTCGTCCTCGGGGACAGCAGGGGCGCCCAGCGGATCTTCACGGCACTCGACGCGGCCGACGACGCTGCCCCTCCCGTGGATCGGGCGAACGCCCTGCTGCTCGCGGGCTGGATCGAAGCGTCGGCCGATCGTCTGGAGCTCGCTCGCAACCACATCGAGGAAGCCACCGAGCTGGCCGACGCGATCGCCGACGTCGACCTCCGAGCCCGATGCGCCTACTACCTCGCCTACGTCGAGTCGCACGGGGGGAACTTCCATCGCGCCTTGGAGCTGACGGATCGGAGCAGCGAGCTCTACGAAGGGCTCGACCGACCGTGGGATCAAGCCGCGAATTGGCTCTTCGCCGCGCGAGCAGCGATCTCAGCGGGCGATCTGGATCGCAGCGTCGAGGCGCGCGATCAGGTCCAGCGTTGGCTCCGCAACGTCGACGACCCCTGGTTGCACGTTCGACGCGACGCGATGCTCGGCGAGCTGGCGCGGCTCGAGCATCGGTTCGACGACGCGGTGGTGCACATCGGGCGTGCGGTTGAGACGTCGCGGCGTCTCGGCTTCCTGCAGACCGAGGCCTACCAATCGGTGAGCTTGGGGCGAGCTCAGTGCCAGGCCGGAGACTACGAGGCCGGCGCCACGACCATGGAGCTCGCGATCGAGAAGGCGGAGGCCACCGGCGATGTACGCCTCGCGGCGCTGGGCCGGGTGCACCTGGGTCGTGTCCTCCGCGCGATGGGGGACACCGAGCGGGCGCGAACGACGCTCGACGCCGCCGTGGCGTGGCACCGAACCGCCGGGGGCGGGGAACAGGCCGCCCTCGGTGAATGCCTGCTCGCCGCGATGGACGCCGCCGAACAGGTCCCGGATGCAGACCAACGCCTCGTCGAGATCCTCGATGACGCGCGACTCAGGCAGGACGCGCCGGTCGAGGTCTTCGCGCTCGATGCCCTGGCTCGTTCCGCGACCGAGGCAGGCAACCTCGCCCGAGCGCGCGAACTCTGCGAGACCGCAGACCAGCGGATGGACGCCGCCTCTCACTTCATCAGCGAGCGCGACCGGGTCGACGCGCATGCGGTCAGAGCGGTGGGTGGGCACGCTCACCACGCTGATTGATCAGGGTGAACGCCAGCAGCCCCCCCAGCGTGATGGCGATGCCCACGACCTGACCCTGCTGCAGGGTCTCGCCGAGCAGCAGGAACGACCACAGCACCGCCAAGGCAGGTTGGGCGATCTGCGCGATCGAGATCGTGCCGATCTGGATCGTCTTCTGCGCGTACACCATCAGCCCGTTCGCGGCGACACCGGACAGCAGCGTCAGCAGCAGCATGTACGTCCATCCCGTGCTGCTCAACCCGAACACGTCGCCGTTGGCGATCGCGAGGGGGAGCACGACGAGGGCAGCGATCGGACAGATCGTCGCCATGAAGATCGAGACGTCCATGTCCCGTCGGTACGCCCTGGTCGAGACCACGTAGCCGACGAAGAGCAGCATCGCGATCAGCCCCAACACGTTGCCCAGCAACGATGCGTCTCCGTTCGGTGGCGCGTTGAACAGCACGATGCCGAGGCCGATGAAGGCGAGCACCGCGAAGACCAGTGCGCGTGGGTCGTGATACTCCGCGAACAGCATCGCGCCGATCGGGACGATGAAGAACGGTGAAAGGGACCCGATCAACGCAGCGTTGGCGACGCTGTTGTGCGTCGCACCCACGAAGAAGATCGCGAGGTTGAAGCCGAAGAACACCCCCGGGATCAACGCTTGGCGCACGTGCCGCATCGTGACCCGCCGTCCGGTGCACACGAGGAAGAGGTTCCAGATCACCGTCGCGGTGATCAGCCTCCAGAACGCCAGGAGGACGCCGGGAGACTCAGCGCGTTTCACCAGGGTCGAGCTGAGCGAGAACGCGATGACCACGCCGGCGACCGCGAGCGCTCCCAGCGTCCTGGCGCTGAGGGCGCTGCGTCCGCCGATCCGCGGCGGCGGCGCGTCGGTCGTCACGAGCTGCACCCCCGAGCCATGGTCGAAGCGTGGAGAGCCGACGAAGCGATGTCAACGTGGCTCAAGGGAACACGCGGCATGCCGTCCGCTCCTTGCCGACCTGAACGGTACGCCATCGGACAGACGCACCTGTGGACCACGCGTAGCGTCGAACCATCGCCCGAACCTTCAGGGTGACGCCCGCGGAATCGAAGGAGCGGTTCGATGTCAGCATCGACGATGGAGATCAGCGTGGAAACCGTCAGGGTACGAAGCCGTGCCCGGATGCCCGACCCACCGGTTCCGGAGGACCCGGACATCGATCCCGAACCTGAGCCGAAGCCCGAGACCCCTCCGCCGGCCGAGCCATATCCCCCCCTCCCCGTCCAAGAGGTCAGCGCCGTCTACTGACCGAGCGAAAGGCACAGCAGATGAAGAGAGAACAGCTGGAAGAGTTGTTGTACCAAGCCCTCGAGACCGAGCGAGGCGGCATCAAGATCTACGAGCACGCCGTGCGATGCGCGAAGAACGACGACCTGAAGAAGGAATGGGGCGAGTACCTGGAGCAGACCCGCAACCATGAGGTCGTGATGCTCCGCGTTCTCGATGCCTTCGGCTTGGACGCCGAGACCAAGACCCCAGGTCGCGAGATCGTCGCGCTGAAGGGGAAGACGCTGGTCGAGAGCATGCAACGTGCGCTCGAAACCGATCCCGACGCCGCGCAGTTGGTTGCCGCCGAATGCGTCGTCGAGGGCGAGACGAAGGACCACATGAACTGGGAGTTGATCGGAGAAGCAGCCGACGCGCTCTCAGGCGACGAGGCGAAGGTCTTGCACGAGGCCTACGACGAGGTCGAGGAAGAAGAAGACGAGCACCTTTACCACACGATGGGTTGGGCACGTGAGCTGTGGTTGGAGTCCCTCGGCCTCCCGGCGGTGCTCCCGCCGCCCGAGGAGGAGAAGCACGTCAAGACAGCGATCGGTGCAGCCCGCGCCAAGCAGTCGCGCGAGGAGATGCTGTGAGCAGGCATCCTCTCTACAGCCCGTCTCAGGGTTAGGCGACGCAGAACTCGTTGCCTTCCGGGTCGAGCATCACGATGTGTCCAAGCTGCTCGCCGTAGGTCTCCTCCCGGACGGTCGTCGCTCCGTTACCGACCAGTTCGGCCGCCTTCGCTCGGATCAGGTGCTCGCGCTCGGCCATGTCCCAGGGCGGTTCGCCTGCCACCCGGATGTCGATGTGCATCCTGTTCTTGGCGGTCTTGCCCTCGGGCACCCTGAGGAAGCCGATGGCCGGGCCTACGCCGTCTGGATCTATGATCGACGCACCGTCTGGATCGTCGTAGCCCGGCTCAGCCACATACCCGAGTGCGCGCGCCCAGAACTCAGCGATCTTTGGCGGGTCGGCCGCGTCGCACCCGAGCGTCCAATGCGTCGCCATGGCCGGAACGTACCACCGCGAACCCTAACGCTGGATCTCGACCAGCAGGACCCAGGCGTTCACGATCCCGTTCAATAGGAGCAGCAGCAAGCCGGCGACCAGCCAGTACAGTCCGCCTCCTGCATCGAACACGAGCGAGGCGCCCGCGATCAACAGCGACAGGGCCGTCACGATCACGATCACAGCCTGAGTCAGCACCTGGAGCGGCGTCGGTCCATCGCCGGACGGCTTGCGACTCAGGGTGCGAAGCCCGGCGAAACCGCCGATGAGCGCCACGACCAGGATCTCGACAGCGAGCGCATCGGTGGGCTGAGGCACGAGGCCGAGCAGACACAAGATCATGGCTTGCGTCATGACCGCGAGCGCCCCGGCGGCGCGGGCGGGCAAACCGGGCAACGCGAGGATCCTGGCGAGGTTGATCGACAACGCGACGAAGACGAGTCCAGTGAGCGCCGCGGCCGCTCCTGTGCCCGCAACGAAGAACTCTTTCCAGCCTGCTGTCGAGTAGGGATCCATCGCGGAGGCAGTCTCGCATGCAGCACAGGCCCTCGACGAGCCGATCGCCCCCTAGACCGCCTGCCAAGACAATGAGTACTCCTGTCGGTTGGCGGTGGAGACGATGGAGACCGGATCTGAACCGTCTTCGCCCATCAGCCAGACATCGAAGCCGGAGAACCCCTGCACATCGTCTGTCCGGGCGAATGCGATCGTGGTCCCGTCCGGTGAATAGACCGGCGCGGTTTCGCCGATCGAGTGCGTCCTCGAGATGTTCGTCAGGTCGGAACCATCAACGTCGATCGTCCAGACGTCGGGCCAGACCGACCGGCGTTGCGCGCCGAAGACGATCTTGGAGCCGTCGGGTGACCAACTGGGCACGAGGTTGTAGATCACACCCCAGGACGGCTTGTGGGAAGGCCAGGTGAGCAGCAACTCCTTGTCCGACCCGTCGGGATCCATCGTGGCGACCTTCACACCTCCGGGTTCGAACGAATCCGATGCTGCAACGAGGCGGCCGTCGACACCCCAGTCCACATGGCAGTACGGACCCGTTCCTGGAAGCCGCTGAAGCTCGGAGCCATCCACATGGATCGAGTAGAGGTGCTCCTTGGACCGAGTGAACCCGCAGAAGACCACCGCTTCCCCGTCTGGGGCCATCGCCAACGACCACACGTTGAGACCCGCCGCCCGGGTCAACACGACCGAACGATCACCCGACGTCAGATCCTGCACCACGATCCGGCTGCCGCCCCTCCCCAGGTCACTGAGCGCGATCGACGTGCCGTCTGCCGAGTAGGAAGCTCTGATCCATTGTCGGCCCGACGCGAGACGATCCTCGTCCGACCCGTTCGGCAGGATCGATCGGACGGAGCAACACGTGGAAGGCCCGTCTGTGTACGACAGGAAGGCGATCCTGCCGTTCGCTCCCGGGAAGGTCGCTGATGCACCGGTCGGCACGACGACGCCCACGGACCACAGCGACAGGATCAGCGCGATCGAGCAGATGGTCTTCTTCGTCACGCGACGGACCTTTCCCTCGATCGACGGACGCTAGCTACCGTTGCGTGGGTTGTCAACACCAGGTATCGTCGAGCGCGGTTCGTGCGATCGTTCACCTAGCCGTAGGATTCTCCCTCGAACTGCAGGCCGGTGCCCTCACATGCGCTTCCTGACGAGACACCCCACGGCTCGCCCTTGAACTTCCTGATGCCGTAGTGGGCGACGATCTCGCCGTCGCGGATCACGACCACGGACCCACCTTCCTGCTCGGGATAGCCGCCGAGGCGAAGGATGTCGTCCTGCCGAAGCCCTTCGATCGCCTTCCGCGCCACGTCGAGCGGCGGAGGACCTTCGTCCACCGGAGCCTCGACGAAGTCACCGGACGAGAAGCTCTCGATCTCGCATGGGAGGGTCCCGTCGACGAAGAGGCCGATGGGGTCGACGATCTCCAAGGGGAACCTCGAAGGTTCCTCACCCGACGAGTGTTGGCTGAACGGCCAGCACATCAGCTCCATCGTGCCGGGCCCTTTCGAGAAGACCCAGTTCGTGACACCGGGCGAAGCATCGAATCCCTCGACGCTCACCGGCTCATCGAACTCATTCGTGACCCTGATGTGGATCCCATCGGGGTGCGGCTGCAGCGTGTCGCTGGACAACGTCGTCGTGCCATCGGCAGCGCACGTCACCTCGACACGGGTGGGGATATCGGGCGCCGGGGTCCACTTCCCTTCGAACGCACCCGGAGCATCAGGGCCGTCGGCGCATCCGGCAGCAACGAGTGCCAGGAAGAGGATGCCCAACCGTGAAGCTCGCGCGAAACCCATCTCCGCCCTTCCCTACAACCGGTCACAACCTGGGGATCCAAGGATGCCCTATCCAGAACAGGACGTCCCAGCTCGCCGTCCGGTTCCCTCGAACGGGAGATGCCATGCTCCGTCAGGACATGCGACCCCTTCGACGCACCGCTCTCGTGATCGCCCTCTCGCTCTTCGCCGCAGGCTGTGGACAGGGGTCGAGTGATCCTCCGGGGATCGACGCCGACGCCTCGTGCGCAAACATCGTGTTCTACCAAGGCCACGAGTACGGAGGCCGAACCGCGGTGGTCTACCCAGCGCCAGGAACCGCCCTCGGGAAGGCTCGCCTCCCCGGATGCAACGACACGGGGGACACGTCTCCCCCACCAGATGAACTCATCGACGTGGCCCGTCTGCCCGGTGTCGACCCGAACGTCGCCTTCCTCGATGTCGGCTCTCCCCAGGTCATCTACATCCGCTCGAACGTCGAGGTCCTTCCGCCGGAGATCGCGCGCTTCTTCGAAGCGCCGACGTGCTCGAAGGGCGACGCACCCATCCAGATGGGCGGAACGTGGCTCGGGATCCTCGGGGCGGATGGTGACACCGAGCTGGATCTCGAACCGCCGTACGACGTGACGATGCTCGTGGCTCGGTCTTCCTCGCCTCGCTACCTGGATGCTGAGCTCACCGTCCGGGTTCCGGCATCGTTGGGCGCACCACTCACCCATGAGGATGTCAAGAGCTCGCTCTGGGAGGCGGGGTCGATCGAGATCACAGCGACGTGCGACGGCGAGGGGTTCGTCGCGGAGAGCGTCCAGGCCTTCGAGCCATGATCTGCTTTCCCACGTGGGATCGGGCTGGAAAGGAGGTTCGCTACATCGAAGGATCGACGGTGATCACGACGTTGCCGATCTTCCGCCCCGTCTCGACGTATCGGTAGGCATCGACGATCTGGTCCAAGGGGTAGCTGCGATCGATGACCGGCTTGAAGTCTCCGGACGCGAGCATCTCGTGGAAATGGTTCGCCAACTCCTGGTCGAACTTCGGCGGGATGGGGAACATCACCTTCTTCCCACCGAGGAGGGGCGTTGTAACCGCCAGGAGCGGATTCTGGGACAGGGGTCCGAGGTCGGATGAGAGGTAGATGCCCCCCGGCTTCAACAGCCGCTTGCATCGACCGAACGAGCTCTTGCCGACCGCATCGAGGACCACCTCGTAGGTCTGGCGGTCCTGTGTGAAGTCCTCAGCGGTGTAGTCGATGACCCTGTCGGCGCCCAGGCCCTGCACCAGTTCCACGTGCTCGGTGTCGCAGACCGCCGTCACGGCAGCGCCGAGATGCTTCAGGAGCTGGACAGCCGCGGAACCGATCGCTCCGGTCGCGCCGTAGACGAGCACGTCGTGCCCGCTTGCGATCTTGGCCTTCCTGATCAACGAAAGAGCGTAGTGCGAACCCTCGGTGCTCGGGGCGACCTCCTCGTAGGACATGCTGGCAGGGATGGTCGCGAGCGCGCCGCCCTCGGGGATCGTCAGGTACTCAGCGTGCGCACCGAACCGATCTTCGCTGTAGCCGAACACCCTGTCACCGACGTCGAAGGACGTGGCGCCACCGCCGACCGCGTCGATGACACCGGAGAACTCCGTGCCAAGGACCGTCTGCTTCGGCTTGGCGAGCCCACTGAACAATCGGACGATCGAAGGTTTGCCCGATCGGAAGCCGCAGTCCGTACGATTCACCGTCGTCACGGCCACCTTGACGAGTACCTCGTGCTCCCCCACCGCAGGCGTATCGACCTCGGCGATGCGGACAACTTCGGGTGGGCCGTACCTGGTGTGCACGGCGGCCTTCATGGGGACGACGGCGAGCGCCCGACCGACGCTGGCTGCTGCTGCGTGACGCAGTGGACCGCGCCGCCCTCTTCGGTGAGCGTCAGCGCAGGGATCCCGACGAGTTCCCGATCGGGGAAGTGCTCCTGGATGATCGCCTTCGCCTCTTCATCCTCCGGACGGCCGTACACGGGCACGAGCACGACCCCGTTCGTGACGAGGTAGTTCGTGTACGCGGCGTCAGTGACCGAACCCACGGGGCGACCCGCTGGTTGGCCGTAGGACCGGGTACTCACCGAACGGACCTCGGGCGTGGGGAGGGCGACCAACGTGAGCGCGTTGCCTGCTTCATCGGTGGCTTCCTCGAGTTGCCGACGGTGGGCCACCAGGAAGGGGTATCGAGGATCGTCCTGATCGTCGGTCCAGCAATAGAGGACGGTGGAACGATCGGTGAATCGGGCCGCGATGTCGACGTGCCAGTCCGTGACATCGCCGAAGGCGTCGCAGACCTCCTTCGACGCGCCGGAGAGCCATATGAAGTTCTCCACAGCGAGGTACCGAGCGAGCTCCGCCTCGATCGCCGACCGGTCGATGCCCGGGTTCCGATTGTCATTCACGATCGAGCTCTCGGTCGCGATGAGTGAACCGCTCCCGTTCACTTCGAGCGCTCCACCCTCAAGGGTCGTGACCGCCCTGAGATGAGGAACGCCGAGATGCCCTGCGATCGCTGCCGCTACCTGCCCATCGTTGGGGTGCTCGAAACGCCCACCCCAGCCGTTGAAGTTCCAGTCGGTCACGTTGAGCGCACCGGCATCGTCGACGACGAAGGTCGGACCGCTGTCTCGTGCCCATACGTCGTCGAGCGGGACTACGACAGGCTCGACGACTCCCTCCAGGTCGAACCACGCGAGTTCTCCCAGAAGGCGTTCGGCCGACGCTTCCGTCGCCACCAATGCGCGCACGGGGACGGACCCGGCCATGGCGGCCACCATGGCGAGCCACGTCGCCTCGAGCTTCATCTGGTGCTCGCCCGCCATCGATCGATCTGGCCATTGGAGCCATACCGCGTCGTGAGGCTCCCACTCCGCCGGCATCCGGTAGCGCGAACCGTCGGGCCTCTCCGATGCCTCGAGCAGGTCCGGTTCAGTGCCTACCCTCATAGCGTTCTCCTCAACACCAACGATCGACGGACGGGACAAGGCGTGGATCGGACGATAGCGCGTCCGGCCCGAACCAGCCGTCCTCACGCGCGCGCCCCGGAGGGGTCGAGTCCTCTACAGCGCTATCAGTCCCGCGTTGGTCGGCACGAACCTGCACCCCTCGAAGTAGAACGGACGCAGGTGGTCCCCGAAGTCGACGTGCAGCCACTCGCACCCCGCTCGGCGTGCTTCGGTCACCGCGACAGCGACCAGCTCGGTGCCGACGCCACGTCGCCGGACTCTCTTCGCCACCATCGTGTCGAGCACGAACGCATGGACGAGGCCATCCCACGCGACGTTGAGGAACCCGACGAGATCGTCTCCATCGCGGGCGCACACCCACCCCAGGCTGTGCTGCCGCAGCTGCGCGGTCCAGTCCCATGCGTCATCGGCGAAGGCGGGGTGATCGAACGCCTCGGCATGCAGGGAGTTCACCTCGGCGTTGCGAAGATCGCCGCGCCACGCGTAGCTGACCGTCACGCCGGCGATGACCGCGAGCCATCGGTCAGATCCAGCCGGAGCAGCACCTCATCGTCGAAGGCGATCTCGCCGGTCCGCACGAAGCCGTAGCGCTCGTAGAAAGGGATCGGGCTGCCGTCACCCTGCCCTGCGCTGGTCGTCAGCACCTCGACCCCGGGTCGTCCGCGGAAGTACTCGACGATCAGATCGAGCGTGGCGGTCCCGAAACCTCGTCGCTGGTAGTGCTCGTCGATGAGCAGCTTCCACAGGTAGTGCGGGATGTAGTCGTCACCGTCGACCTCGTCGGCGATCATCACGAACCCGACCGGCGTCTCCTCGTCGTAGACCGCCCACCAGATCGCCCGGGCGCCGGGCTCCTCGGCAGCCTCGGCCAGTGACGCAGCCACGGTACTCACGAACCGTTCCTGTGCGGGTGTGGTGCGCAACCCTTCGACCGCGGATCGGTTGTCTGCGTCGATCGGTCGGAGCGTCACCATGGAGGCACCCTACCTGGAGCGCTCAGTGGAGCAGGAGGAGGGTCCAAGGAAGCACAGCACCGACGACGAACGCGGCGATCGGTGCCAGCGTGCCTGCTCCTCGGCGATCCGGGCTGGTCCGGGCGAGCCACGCGACCATCAGGATGCCCGCGACCAACAGGGGCAGCCCGATCGAGAACAACCCCACCACGCCCATGGAGAGCAAGATCCCCGCAGCGGCGTACCCAGCGATGCCTCTCGATGCGACGTCGTCCAGGCTCACGGTCGCGATGACGCACGCGAGCGCGGCGACGAGCAACAGGACCACGAACGCGACCGTGCCGATCTGGACTTCCCCTTGTGAGGAGATGATCGAGACGTACAGGACCGTCGTCGCGGCGACGATCGCCCCGACCGAGATCCCCAGGGCCTTGCCACGAACCACGGATCCGCTCGCCACCACGACATCCTTCCGGTCGCCCGTTCGTTCGCTTCCTCTCCAGGGCAACCGTCACCACGGCGATCGCATTCCGATGGTGCGTGCTGCGGTCAGGGCGATCAGGTCGCTGAGGCGCTCATGTGGTCAACGGATCCGTCCGGCACCGCCATGACCATCCGGCAGTCCGAGCAGGTCCAGCAGGTGAGCTTGCGGACCCAGGTTCCGTGTTCGAAGACGGCGAACTCCACCATCGATCGGGAACCGCATGCCTGGCAGGTGGGTGGCGAGCTCATATCCGCCGTTTCGGCGCGAGATGGTGCCTGGTCCACCGTTGGATCCGGTGTCGAGACCGATGCCTGGGAAGAATCCCCGTTCAGGCGTTTCGGTGTCCCGTGTACGGCCGATGAAGACATGGTCACTTCCGCCCAGCCCTTCCGCCAACGTAAAGGTTGCTCCTCAGGGCACCTTGAGAGCCCGAAAATTTGGACCCCTGGCCGATTGCGCTTGCGTCGCATACCGGGGGAAGGTTCTCGCATGAGCAGAACCGCGCTGTTCGTACTCGTGAGTGTGGGCGTCCTCGTCGCTGCCCTGGTGTTGAACCTGGACGCCCGACGACGCGCTCACCAGCGATTCCCCGACCCGTCCGTGAAGACCTGGGTGGAGATCACCACGGGGGCCGTCCTCTTCGGCGCCGTGTCGACCGCACTCGGGTTGTGGAGCGCGTTCGTCCGCTAGGCCGCTCGTCCTGAAGGGACGGATCCTCAGTCGGTGACGCGGAAGTATGCCCACGAGCTGTCGGCTGGTTCATGATCCTTGTCGCCCGAGAACTCGGTCCTCAGGCGGAACCGCTGACCGATGACCCTCCGATCGCCGTACACGATGTTCAGGATGACCCGACTCGACGGGTCCGGCTTGAAGCACCCGTCATGGATCGTGCTCCAGCCTGTCCGGGTGTGCTGTTGGAACCGCACCACGAAGCACTTCGAGTGTTCAGGAGAGACACGCCCTACGAAGCGGGGACACCGGACGCCTTTGCTCGGGCACCTCGAGGAATAGTGGTAGAGCCGATACCCTTGCCCGGTCCCGTACGCATCGTGCATCGAGGCTTCGACGATCGGCCGCACCCCGACGACGATCGGCTGCACGGTCCTGGCAACCTCGAACGTGTCATCGCGAAGTGAGTTCGCGACGTAGCTGGTGGTGGCCTTGGGCTTCACCGTGACCGACAGGGCACCATCGCCACCGACCGCCTTTCGGCGTTGGAGTTCACGACCGCCGCCTGGCTTCAGCGCCCAGATCTCGATCGTGCTGTCCGGTTCGAACTCCTCGAGCTGGGCCGTGATCCTCGTCGTGCGGCCGTAGCTGATCGACCTCGGACTCGCGGTGAGCTCGATCGAGCTGGTTCGACGGCCGACATCCACAGATGCCGAGCCCACGCCGGCGATGTGCGCACCGTCGAGCTCGGAGACGAAGCGGTACGTGTTCGTGCCCACCGTCGTAGGCATATCGGCGAACGAGAACGACCCACCGGAGCCGGTCGTCACGTCGCTCAGGGTCGTGGCGACATCGTTGCGATCGAAGCGCTCCACGTGGATCGTGACGCCACTTGCGTCCTGTTCATCCTTGAACGACAACGTGCCATGCACGGTCGTGGGCTGTCCGAAATCCACCTGCGAGGGAGTCGTGCCGGCGTCGATCTTCGGACCCAAGACGTAGCTCGAGATCTCGATACCCGGGTTGGTGCCGATCTCCCCGACGGCGAAACCCACGGCCGATGACGGGAAGGACAGCCCGTGCAGGGACGACCTCGAGTCGACCGGTTCCCAGGCCGTCCACGTCGAGCCGTCGGAGTGGGCCATGAAGCTCCGTCGACTCCCGTCGTCGAACTCACCGACCGCCCAGATGTCGTCGGCCGAGGTCGCTTCAAGACCCTCCACCTCGATGTCCCCATCGAGCGGCAAGAGCATCGACGACCATGACGAGCCGTCCCAGTGTTGGATCGACGTCTCCGTGAGCCCCCCGACGTTCTCCCTGGCTTCGGCGAACGCGTTCGTGGGCCCGACGACCGTGATCTCGCCCATGGAGGTGAGGCCGGCGGGTGGCGCCATGTCGATCCACGCCGAGCCATCCCATCGGATCGAGATCGCCTTGGACACCTGCGCGACCGCGTCGTGATAGGTGCCGGTCACCCAGACCTCGGTCGCGCTCCGGGCCTGGATGTCGGCGATGTCGGTCAGGTCCTGGTCAGGGAAGATCGGCAGTGGTACCTCCGACCAGGCCGATCCGTCCCACCGGTAGATGAGTCGATCCTCTCCGTGTGGAGCCACGCCCCAGATCTCCGAATCGCCGACCGCCTCGAGTCGATCCATGCCGAGCACGTCGGGTGGGGTCGGAAGATCGGTCCACTCGGAGCCGTCGAAGTGTCCGAATACCGGTTGCGTGTCATCGATCGAACCGCCGACGAACACATCGTTCGACGACCTGGCAAGCACCGCCGAGAGTTCATCCGCCTGCACGGGCGAAGCGTTCACGGGGTCCCACGAGCTGCCGCCCCAATGCATCACGAAGGTCTCGAAGTCATCGGCGGCGACCTCTCGTGACCCGACCGCCCAGGCGTCGGAGGGTCCCAGCGCGTCGACGTCAGACAACACGACGTTCTGGTTGGGCGGAGGGTCGACCGCCGCGGGTCCCCACCAGTCGAAGACGGGATCGGCGGCGGCGACTCCGGCCGGAGGGATCGATGCCACGAGCCCGAGCGCCAAGACGAACGCCGTGAAGGTTCGGGCCGTCGATCGCATCACCTACGGAGCCTACCTCGCTCGATAGAACGAGACGGCTCCGTCGTCGCTACATCGTGACCCGGAAGACGACGTAGTCGACGGTCCAGTCATCCCTGGTCAATCGCCGTTCGTCGACCACCGCACGGGTGAAGCCCTGCGCATCGATCAAGGACTCCAGGTAGGCGAGATCGCCCGAGCTCCCGAAGTTGATGATCATGCGGGCCTCATCGTTGAGGTAGTCCCGCGCCGCGGCGAAGAACCCTGTCATGGCGGCGTAGTTCTCATCGGTCATGGCGGCCTCGAGCAGATCCCTGGGAGCGAACCAGCGGAAGGGCGGATCGAACACGATCAGATCGAACCGCCCTTCAACGTGCTCGAACAGGTCGCTCTCGAAGACCTGGATCCTGTCCTGGACGCCGTTGAGGATCGCGTTGAACCGCGCAGCGTCCAGGGCGGTCGGGTTGATGTCCACGGCGACGACATCCTCGGCAACTGATGCTGCCAGGATCGCGTGCACCCCGCTGCCGGTCCCCATGTCCAGGACCCGATCGGCCCGGCGGACCTCAGCGAGCACGCGCTCCCCCAGCATCGTGCCCGATGGCGGGAACACGCCCGGCGGGATGACCAACGTGTGATCGAGATAGTCCATGGCGACGCCCGAACCGAGTTCGGCCTTCGCTCGCTCGTATGCGCGTTCGTGCCACTCGGCGATGCGCTCGGCATCGGTCTCCGACATCAGCGGACGGTGGGGTGAGGGCTCCCGCATAGGTCCGAGCGTCAGTCGGCCGCGGCCCGCTCGGCGTCGCTGCGCAGGATGCAGAACTCGTTGCCTTCGGGATCGGCGAGCACGAGCCACCCGGTGCCGTCGTCGTTGCGTCGGTCATCGACCGGTCGGCCGCCCAGCGCCAGGACCCGCTCGATCTCCTCGTCGCGCGTCCGGTCGGTGGGAACCAGATCAAGGTGGATGCGGTTCTTCACCTGCTTGGCCTCAGGAACCTCGATGAACAGAAGGCGCTGCTCCCCGTCCGGGTCGATGATCATGCACTCCTCGTCGCCCGGTTCATTGGGGTCACCGGGGACGTCGGTGAACCGCAGGACCGTCGCCCAGAACGCCGACAGTTCGTGGGCGTTCAGGCAGTCGAAGGTCGTGTGGGAGATTCGCGCCGCCATCGGAACAGACGCTACCAAGGGCTGGAAGGGACGTGCCCTCGACGCGCCTCAGGCCAGCGCGAACCTACCCCTCGAGCGAACGGTCTGCGCGCCTAGGCATCGGCACTCGACTCGCCCGACAGGCCCTATTGAGGAACGGATATGGATCGATCGCATCCATCACGCGTGTGAAACCGAACGGCGACCGATGCAGCGGCATGGCCAGCGCCCATGGGTGCCATTCGAAGTGATCATGCGGGCCGGTCGCATCGCCGGTCGCGCCCACGTAGCCGACGATGTCACCCGCCTCCACCCAGCCACGCTTGGCGAACCGGCTCAGATGGTCGTTGCGCACGTAGCCGTGCTCCCCCACCACCGTGACCCACCGGCCTGCGAACCAGTTGTCGCTGTGCGGCACCGCGTACCCATCGAACGGGGCGCGGATCGCACGGCCGCTTGGCGCGATGACGTCGTTCCCCCAATGCGGGTGGTAGCCGCCGACCGTGCGTCGCTCTCCGAACGAATCGCGATAGCTGAGCGGACCTTCGACGGGACAACGAACGAAGGGGTCACGCGTGGGTCGGTCTGTGGTGCCCTGCCGCGGAAGAGAGTTGAACCTTCCCGTGCGCTTGATGTGACCCCAGGCCGCCGCCGGGGTCCCGTAGTTGAGCCAGACCCATCGCAGCCCCGCGATGATCTGCTGGGCCCACGCGTTGTTCGCGGCCGTGTGCGGGCACGCGTTCCAGCCACCGACGAAGCAATCAAGGCTCAGCTTGTACGCGTTGCGATCGGCCGTCATCCACGTGCCGAAGATCGTCTTGACCTCTTCCTTCGTCATCGCGAACATCCCGTGCCACACGAAGTTGGAACCGCCACGCTTGCGGAACCCGGTCCTGAAGTCGGTACCCTGCCAGCACGCGATCTTGGCGATCACGGGTGAATCCGCCCACTTGATCGGAAGGTCGCGAGAGATCCTGATCGCCCTCGTGACCTGCCGCTGGAACGACTTCGGCACCTCGGGGTTGAAGCAGCCGCCCGACCCTCGTGCGACGACGCTCGACATCGTCGGGACCGCCTGCACGACGCACGCCATCAGGCAAGCGACGAGCGCTACGAGGGTGACGCGACGGATCACGGACGCAGTATCTACGAAGCGGTGTTCTGTGACAGGCCCGGGGTGGATGGATCCTTAGACGGCGTGGAGCGTGGGTTCGACCGGGCTCACCGGTTCGGCGACCTGCGTGATGTCGCCGGGAAGGGTCACCACGAACCTCGCCCCGCCGGTGTCGCCGTCTTCCAGGGTGGCGGTCCCCCCGTGCAGCTCGGCGAACCGCTGCACCAGCGAAAGCCCGATGCCCATGCCGCGACCGCTGGAGTTCTCACCCTGGCGGAACGGTTCGAACAACGCCGTCTTCAACTCGTCGGCGATGCCTGGGCCCTCGTCCTCCACGGTCAACACCACGCCGTTGGGTCTCGCCGCGATGCGCACATAGACGGCAGTGCCCATGGGCGTGTGTCGCGCTGCGTTGATCAAGAGGTTGTCGATGACACGCTCGACCTTGCCGGGATCGACATCGACCAGCACACGATCTGCTTCGATGCGCACCGGATGACCTTCCAGCGCTGTGCTCTCCGCGACGACGGCCGCCGCGATAGCACCGACGTCGGTGGGCTGACGCCTGGGATGCAGCTTGCCGCGGTCGATCCGGTCCAGATCCAATAGGTCGTCGATCAGGCGGTTCATCTTGAAGCCGCTCTGCTCGATCACCTGGTACAAGCTCTCTCGCTCGTCGGCGGTGAGGTGGATGTCCGCATCGCGCCTGATCGTCTGCATCGCGCCCAGGATGCCGGCGAGCGGGCCTTTCAAGTCGTGCGAGACCGCGTGCAGCAGGGTGTCCTTCACGTCGTTCATCTCGCGGAGGTCGCTGGAACGTTCGGACTCCGCTTCGACCCGTTGCCATTGTGAGTCGATCGTCGATCGCAGCGTGTCGAGCAGCATCGCGAACGCGAGGAACACCGCGAACCGAACGATGGCGTTCCAATACGGAACCGGGTCCAAGGTGCCCAACTGTGGCGACGACAGGACCTCCAGGACCATGCCCGCGATCGTGGCGACGACGACCGACACCGCGCCCCAGCGCCGCCCCATGTTCCACGTGACCAGCCCGATCGGCATGAGGTACAGCAGCGACAAGGACAGCGAGGGGCCGGTCAGGTAGTCGAGGACCGACACGACCAGGATGAATGCCAGGCCCAACGTCGCCACCAGGACGTTCGAGCGACCCTCGAAGAACCCCCGGGTGTTCCGCAGGACCTGCCGATCCACGGCAGCGTCAGGAACGTAGGTTCGATCCATGGAAACATCGTCGGCCTTCGGGTCAGCTACCTTGAGTCGGGTAGCAGGCCTCCTCGGAGGCCGTCACGCCTCGGTTGCCACGACCTCTCGCAAACCCCGGAACGCACGCCCCCGGTGACTGATGCGGTCCTTCTGTTCGTCGGTGATCTGGGCCATCGTTTCCTCCCACCCTTCCGGCACGAAGATGGGGTCATAACCGAACCCGCGCTCCCCGTGCCGCTTCGCGATCAGTGCCCCCTCGCAGATGCCCTCGGTGTGGAGTTGGCGGCCGTCGGGCCAGGCGATCGCAGCGACACACCGGTACCTCGCCGTCCGGCCACCGGACGGGATACCGCGCAACGCCCCCATGAGCGCGTCGAGGTTCTGTTCGTCGGTGGCGTCTTCGCCCGCATAGCGTGCCGAACGCGGACCCGGCTTGCCACCGAGGGCGTCCACCTCGATGCCGGAGTCATCGGCGATCGCCGGGACGCCGAGCGCGTTCGCGGTGGCGTGCGCCTTGAGCATCGCGTTGGCGAGATAGGTCTCGCCGGTCTCCTCGACGTCGGGGAACGCGGCGGGGTCGTGGTTCTCGATCGTGAGCCAGGTGACCGGCCAGTCGGCGCAGATCCGGCCGAGCTCACGCAGCTTGTGGGCATTGCGGGAGGCGATCGCGAGCCGGTTGGGGAACTCCACGGACCCGGCCGTCAGCCTTCGAGCGCGCGTTGCTGGATCGTGGTCAGCTCGGCGATGCCGCCTGCCGCCAGGTCGAGCAAGTCGTCGAGCTGAGCGCGTGAGAACGGCTGGCCTTCAGCGGTGCCCTGCACCTCGACGTACTCACCCGAGCCCGTCATCACCACGTTGAAATCCACCTCGGCACCCGCGTCTTCCTCGTAGCAAAGATCCAGGCGCGACTCATCGTCGATGATACCGACGCTGACGGCCGCGACGCTATCGCTCAAGAGGTCGTCGGGCACCTTGCCATCGGCGGCCAGGTCGCGCAGAGCCATGGCCAGTGCGACGTATCCCCCGGTGATCGATGCAGTTCGCGTGCCGGCGTCGGCCTGGAGCACATCGCAGTCGATCGTGATCGTGCGCTCCCCCAGCCGTGACAGGTCGGTGACGCTGCGCAGCGAACGTCCGATCAGGCGTTGGATCTCCTGGGTCCGTCCACCCGGGCGCCCACGGTTCACCTCTCGATTCGTGCGCTCGTTCGTGGACGCCGGCAGCATGGAGTACTCACCCGTGACCCACCCCTTGCCGGTCCCTTTCAGCCAGCGGGGCGCGTCCTCGGACACGCTCGCGGCCACCAGCACCCGGGTCTTGCCCATGGAGAACAGGATCGAACCCGCGGCCCACTCCTGGAACCCGATCTCCCAGGTGACGGGACGGAGCTCGTCGAGCGCCCTGCCATCGGGACGTGTCATGCGCCGACCTGGATCTTCATGCCTTCGTAGGCGACCTGCACCGTGCCGTCGAACCCTTCGGCCGCCTCGGCCCGGGACACCTCGGGGTCGAGCCCCGGTGTGAGGTGGGTCAGGATCAGCTGATGCACGCCCGCCGTGGCGGCATGGTCGGCCGCCTGCTTCGCGCTCAGGTGGAACGGCAAGATCTCGGAGGTCTCCTGATAGGTGGCCTCAGCGAGCAGCATGTCGGCACCGCGCGCCAGTTCGACGACCGCGTCACACGGGCCGGTATCGCCTGTGTAGGCCAGCACCTGGCCGCCCGCCTCGATGCGATAACCCATGGCGTGGACCCCGATATGGGTCATCTCCACCACGTCGAACGAGAGCGCGCCCACGGTGAACGAATCGCCCCCGCGCACCGTGGTGAACGCGTAGGCCTCCGACATCACGTCGCGGCCGCCCTCGGACACCAGCAGGCTCGCCAGGTCCACGAACCCTTCCGGCGAGTAGAACGGCAGATGGGGCCCACCGAGCTTGCCGTAGTGGCGTGCGTAGAACGCGGGGATCATGTCCACGAAGTGATCGGGATGGCCATGGGAGATCACGATCCCGTCGATCTGGTCGACGGCGATGTGCTGCTGAAGTCGCGAGAAGGTACCCGTGCCTGCGTCGAGCCACACGATCGTGTCGTCATGGGAGACGAGGTAGCCGCAGGTGGCGCCGCCCGGAGGCGGCCAGGTGCCCGACATGCCCAGCACGGTCAGTTCCACGAACCGCCTCCCACGGGTTGGGCCTGCGCGGCGCCGACGTCGGTCAACTCGGGTCCCAGGAAGACGCTCGCGACCCGCCCGAACTCGCTGGGGTCGCCGGTGGCGAGGAACTCGTGACGGGGCGAGGACGTGTCGCCCCCCTGCAGATCGTGGTCCAGCAGCATGGCGTAGACGTCCTTGGCGGTCTCTTCTGCGGAGGAGACCAGCACGACGTCAGGACCCAGCTCCCGTTGGAGCAGACCGGAGAGCAGCGGGTAGTGCGTGCACCCCAGGATGAGCGTGTCGATGCC
>DATDJD010000328.1:0-15676 GCA_036520695.1 Actinomycetota bacterium | reverse complement strand
CAGGAGCTCGCCCGCCAGGTGGACCTCGAGCCGGCGCAGGTCGCGAACGGTGCGAGCGAACTGCTCGGTGAGGTCGCCAACTCGAAGATCACCGGTGAGGAAGACCGCTACTCTCACACCGATCTGTGGGACTTCGAAGCGAACGTCGAAGGCTCGGAGGCTGCGTTCGAGGCCGTGGCGGGCCTGATCCCACCGGAGCAGGCTGCACTGGTCGAGGAGATCCGCGCCGGGTTCGTCGATGCGAAGGACGTGCTCGATCCGTATCGCGAAGGCAAGGGTTTCGTGCTCTACACCGACCTCACCGAGGAGGACACACGGACGCTGGCGCAGACGATCGACACGCTCGCGGAGCCCCTCTCGCAGGTGGCGGCGATCGTCGTGGTGACGTGACCGATCCGAACGGTGACCCGCCCCCCGGGCCACCTTCCGCAGCGATCACCCGGCGCCGATTCCTGACCTCGGTCGGGGTCGGCGTCGGCGCGGCGGCCACCGTCGGCGGGATCAGCGGCTATGCGCTGGCGACGGAGAAGGAAGGGCACGCACGGGCGGCGGCCGAGTCCGTGGTGCCGTTCCACGGGCAGCATCAGGCCGGTGTCGTCACGCCCGCCCCCGCGCACATGGCGTTCGCATCGTTCGACGTGATGCCGACGGCAGACCGCGACGAACTCAAGGCCCTCATGGCGTCCTGGACCGCCGCCGCGGCTTCGATGTGTGCCGGTGAGCCCATCGGTGCCACCGACGACGGTCCACGGCTGGCTCCACCTGTCGATACCGGCGAAGCGGTGGGGCTGCCGGCGGCGGCGCTCACGATCACCTTCGGGGTCGGACCGTCGCTGTTCACCGGCGAACTCGGGAAACGCCTGGGGATCAGGGACCGGCGCCCGGACGCGCTGATCGACATCCCGGGGTTCCCGGGCGACGTGCTCCACCCCATGCGCAGCGACGGCGATCTGGGGATCCAGGTGTGCGCGGAAGACCCCCAGGTCGTGATCCACGCCGTGCGCAACCTGGTGCGGATCGGCCGCGGCACGGTGCTCTCGCGCTGGATCCAGCAAGGGTTCCTCCCCGCTGAGCACGACGAGACACCACGGAACCTGATGGGGTTCAAGGACGGGACGAACAACCCCAAGATCGACAACGCGGCAGCCATGGACGCGACCGTCTGGGTGCCTGAGGACGAGCCTCAGGCGTGGATGCGCGGAGGTACCTACCTCGTGTTCCGCAGGATCAGGATCCAGATCGAGTTCTGGGACCGGACCAACCTGGATGAACAGGAGAATACGATCGGTCGTCGCAAGGGATCGGGAGCACCGATGGGCGCCACGCACGAGTTCGACCCCCTCCCGCTCGACGCCAAAGGGGACGACGGCAAACCTGCGATCCCGATCGATGCGCACGTTCGACTCGCAGCACCAGCCGAGAACGGCGGCGCGACGTTCCTGCGTCGGGGATACTCGTTCGCCGATGGGCTCGACCCGGTGACCGGAGAGATCGACGCCGGCTTGCTGTTCATCGCGATGCAGCGGGACCCCGCGACGCAATTCGTCCGGGTGCAGCGGGCGCTCGCGGGCGTCGACGCACTGAACGAGTACATCAAGCATGTCGGGAGCGCGATCTTCGCCGTGCCGGGTGGGGTCGGCCCCGGCGGATCGATCGGCGACCTCCTGCTGGACTGACGTCCGTAGGATCCTGTCGGTCAGGCCCTCTTCTGGCGTCCGCGGTGACCCGCGTCCTTGAGCACTTCGCGGGCAGCGTTGCGGCCGTTGGCGCCGGTGACCCCGCCTCCTGGGTGGGTGCCTGCCCCACACAGGTAGAGACCCCGGATCGGGGTCCGGTAGTCGGCCCAGCCCCGAACCGGCCGCAGGAACAACAGCTGGTCGGGCGCCATATCGCCGTGCAGGGCGTGCCCGCCCGTGAGGCCCATCAGCCGTTCCATGTCGAGCGGCGTCACGACCTGGCGATGTTCGATCAGGTCGGGCAGCTTCGGGAAGTGCTCCGCCATCTGCGCGATCGCGCGGTCCGCACGCGATTCCTTGATGTCGTCCCACGCGTCATCGCGAAGCGTGTAGGGCTGGGAGTTCACGTCGATCGTCATGATGTGCTTGCCCTCAGGCGCCAACGTCGGGTCGTGCACGGTGGGGAAGCACACCTCGATGTGCGCGGGGTCAGCAGGGATCCCCTGTACCGCTTGCGCCTGCTGGAAGTCCATGTCGGGGATGAAGGGGTTCATCTCCATGATCCCGCGGTGATATGGCTGCACACCGCCGTCCGGCAACCCACGGACGTACGGGAGCTCGCTCACCGCCAGGTTGATCTTGATGCTGGTGCCCATGCACCGGTAGGCCTCGATCTTCGCGACGAAGTCCGCGGGCAACTCCGCGCGATCGCAGAGAGACAGGAACGTACGCTTGGGGTCGGCGTTCGAGAGCACACGGGTCGCGGGGATCTCCTCGCCGGAAGCCAGTCGCACACCGGTAGCTCGGCCACCGCGCGTCGTGACCTCTTCCACCTCGGCATCGAGCCGGATCTCGCATCCGGCGTCGCGAGCCGCGTCGGCCATCCTCGCGGTCAGTACGCCCATGCCACCCCGAACGAAGCCCCACTGGCGGACGCCCCCGTCCACCTCTTCACTCGCGTGATCGTGCAGCAGCACGTACGCGGTGCCCGGCGTGGAGGGGCCGGCAACGCTGTCGTTGATCGCGTGCCAGCCCATCGCGGCTTTCACGTGTTCATCGGTGAATCGCTCCGAGAGCAACTGGGTCGCGCTGGTGGAGAACAGGAAGGCCAGGTCGGTGAGGTGCTTCCGTTGCTTCAGTCCGACCCGACCCCACCTGGCGAGCTCTCGCAGATCACCGAGCGAGCGGACCCGCGGATCGGGTGCGGTCCAGTCGAAGGACGGCAACACGCCTTGCACCAGGGTTGCCAGATCGTCTTCGAAGCGTGGCAGGGCTCGGGCGTCGGCGGGTGAGAATCGCTTCGTCTCCGCCACGTTGGCCGCCATGTCGTCGCCCAAGTAGTAGTGGGCGCCGTCGGGGTAGAGGTTGAGCGTGGGACCGGCGGGGTCCACGACGATCCCTCGGCGAACCAGTTGCATGTCGCGCCAGATCGATTCCCGCAGCATCGACAGGACGTAGGCCCCCGTCGACGCGCGGTACCCGGGAGCGAACTCCTCGGTGTTGCACGCACCGCCCACGAACGGCCGGCGCTCGAGCACCAGGGTCCGGAGGCCCGCCTTGGAGAGCGAGAACCCGGCCACCAGGCCGTTGTGTCCTCCACCGATGATGACCGCGTCGTACGGGCGTTCTCCCACGTCGCGACCTTAGAAGTCAGATTGTTGACTGTCAACCAGACCAATTATGTGACCCGGTCCGGGACTCCGTCGCCCTTCACGACCTGGCCACCCTTCATCACGAACGCCACGTCTTGCAGCAGCGCGATGTCCTCGAGCGGGTCTCCGCTGACGCCGATGATGTCGGCATAGCGGCCCGGTTCGATCGCACCGACCTCGTCCCAGTTCAGGAGTTGGGAGTTGACGATCGTGGCGCTGCAGATCGCTTCCATGGGCGTCTGCCCGTGCTCTACGTGCTTCACGAACTGCCGCGCGTTCAGCCCGTGGGGGTATACGCCGCTGTCGGTGCCGTACGCGATCGTGACCCCCGCCTTCACGCACTTGCGGAACCCTTCGCGTTGGGCGTCGGTGGTCTCCTGGTTCTTGCGGAGCACTTCCTCGGAGTAGCCGAGGCGAGGGCCTTCCTGGCCGATCCAGTCCCCGTCGTAGATGTCGGCGACGAGGTACGTGCCGCGTTCAGCCATCAACTCGATCGACTCATCGTCCATCAGCGACCCGTGTTCGATCGAACGGACGCCCGCCCGCACCGCTCGCTTGATGCCTTCGGCGCCGTGCGCGTGGGCAGCCACATGCGTGTCCGACAACGCGGTCTCTTCCACGGCGGCTCGGATCTCGTCCTCAGTGAACTCGGGGGCCCCGGGGTTGGTCCCGCTGGTGAGCACGGCACCGGTCGCGATGATCTTGATGAAGTCCGCGCCGTAACGAAGGATCTGCCGAACGTTGGATCGCATCTGGTCCACCCCCGACGTCACGCCGAACCGCAGATCGCGCGGCACCACGCTATCGACGTCGACCGCGAGGCCGGTGAGATCGCCACCGCCACCGGGGCACGTGACGTAGGCACCGGCGCATCGCATGCGCGGCCCGAGCACGTCGCCGGCATCGATCGCCTCACGGAGCGCGACATCGACGAACGCGCGGAACGTGCCGATGTCGCGCACCGTGGTGAACCCAGCACGGATCGTGCTGCGAGCGTTCCGAACACCGCCGAACGCCTCCTGGGCCGGCGAGCGCATCACGAACGATGCATATCCCTGGCCCTCGTCCTCTTGGCCGACGAGGTGGGCGTGCATGTCGCTGAGCCCGGGCAACACCGTGGAACCGGACAGGTCGATGACGCGTGCTCCCTCCGGGAGATCTGCTCCCGCAGGCGCGACCGACTCGACGCGGTCACCGACGACGGTGATCAGTTGGTCGGTTCGCACCTCCTTCGCCACCACATCGATGAAGCGTCCGGCTCGTATGAAGATGCGATCGTCGTTCGTCATAGCTCGGAGGATAACTGCAGCGCATCATCGGCCAGTGACCGGAACTCATCCGATCCTACGCTGCGACCGTGACCCCCGTGCATCGTCGTGACCGGCAAGGTGCGGAGACGACGCAACGAGCGCTGCGCGGCCCCGGGGTCATCGAAGGAAAGCCGATCGTCGGCGTAGAGGGTGTCCCCTGTGAAGAGCACGCCCGTGGCCTGCTCCCACAACGCGATCGAACCCGGCGTGTGACCAGGCACGTGCAGCACGCTGAAGAGCCGATCGCCCAGGTCGATCACTTCACCGTCCGACACGAACGCCGTCGGCTCACACCCTCTGATCGTCCACGCCGTCTCATCGAACCCTTCCCGCGGAACGGCGTCGACCAACACGTCGGGAGCCTGGTAGCCGTAGTAGGCGAACATCTCGTCGAGTCCTTCCGGGTACCGCTCGCGCACCAACGTCAGTGCATACGGCGTACGGACGTCCGGAGCGTCGGCTTCGTGGCTCCGCCGGTCATCGAACTCCCACAAGCCGCCCGTGTGGTCGAAATGGCCGTGGGTCGCGACGGCGACCACCGGCCGACCTTCGAGGAGCGGAACGAGCTGCGGCATCAGGAGGCCGACACCGTTGCCCGTGTCGACCACCAGATCGCGTGTTGAGCCGCGCACGTGCCAGGCGTTCGATACGAGCATGGGGTCGATATGCGGCTCGACGAAGCGCGTGATGCCGAGGCCAGCATCGTCGGCACCGAACCATCTGGGCTCGACGGGCAGGCTCATGAGCCGACGTCGATGCGGTCACGGAAGACCACTGACTTCGCGGGAGGCCGCATGCAGTGCTCACTGGTCATGGACGCGTTGTAGCTGCCGACGTTGGGGAGGGCCACGATGTCACCTTCTACCACGTCGGGGAACGGGTGATCCTCAGCGAACAGGTCAGGACCTTCGTTGATGTGGCCGGACACCGTCACCTGTCGAACGGGCTCTGCGTCGGCCGATCGGCACACCACCGGGAAGAACGGGATCCGGTACACGAAGTGCTCGGACAACACGTTCCAACCGGTGTCGAGCCCGACGAAGGTGGTGCCCTCACGATCTTCCACCGTGACGACTTCTGCGAGGTGCACACCGGTCTGCTTGGCGATGAACTCACCCGGCTCGGTCGCGAACGTGACGCCCAGGGGTCCTAGGTGCCGGGCCATGATCTCGGCCCACCGCACCAGGTCCAGCGGTTCGTGTTGGGGCTGGAACGGCACACCCAATCCACCACCCATGTTCACCTCGCGTATCGGGCATCCTGCATCCATGAGGGTGCGCGTGATCGTAGCGACACGGCTCACCATCTCCTCGACCACGCCGAGGGACTCGGTGAAGTAGAGATACCCCGAATGCACGTGCACGGTGTCGATCGTGAGGTCGTGACGGCGGGCGATCGCCAACGCGTCGTCGAGTCGTTCCGGGTAGATGCCGAACTTCGTGGGCTTGGCACCTGCGTACGTGCTCTCGTCACCGCCGGCGTAGGTGGCCCCGATCCTGGGATTGACGCGGATACCGAGAGCTCGACCCGGTGCTCGACGCCCCACGCGCTCCAGTTGCGAGAGGAGGTCGACGTTGAGGTGCGCGCCGGTCGGCAGGATCACGTCGAGATCGGACTCGGACAGATTCGTACCGGTGTAGCTGATCTCGTCCGGCCCCCACCCCTGCTGTTGCGCCCACTCGAGTTCACCTGGTGAACACACATCCATGCCCACGAACGGCACGCGTTCACGCAAGAACGAGAGGAACGCGGGGTTGCGCTGCGCCTTCAGCGCGTATCGGATGGTCGCGGGGATCCCTGCGACCGCGAGGGCGTCCCGAAGCGCGTCGGCCTGCTCGCCAGCACGTTCCAGGTCGTACGCGAACAGCGGCGTTCCGTGTTCGCGAGCGAGGGCCTCGGCGTCACGACCGGCGATCGTGAGGCGCCCGGCGCGGACCTGCAGGCCCGGCCGGGACCACCACACGTTCGGTCTGGTCGTCGTTCGCACGCGCACAGGCTAGCGCCTGGCTGCGCACGTTCCGAGTGACTGCGAACCTCGGTCAGGAGGCGACGGGCGCCTCGGTCGAGTCCGCCGCGGCCTCGGCCTCGGCCGGTACGTCGGCGATGTCGGCGCTCAACGGCGACTCTTTCATCGCCAACAGTCCGCCGGCGATGCCCAGGACACCGGCAAGACCCGTCAACCACAGCCCCCAGCCGACTCCCGCCCCGCTCGCGTCCTTGATGCCCCATACGAAGGACATGGTCAGCGTGACGGCCGTCACGATCACCAGCGCCGCCATGGACCTGCGGATCCGAGCATCGTCCATCACCACATAGGCGGCGGAGAACGCGAACAACGCGATCGACATCGCCAGCGCCAACTTGCCGGCGCTCACACCGGTACCACGCACCGTGACACCGACTTCGCCGACGACCAGCGAGTACCAGACGGTGACGGAACCGAGCAGACCGATCACGCCGGCAACTGCGCCGGCGATCCCCGCATACGACAGCTTCCCGGATCCCATCCGGAGCCCCTTTCTTCTGGGTCACCACGAACCGCGGGCACGGACGATGCCGACCCGCTTCTGAGAAAGGTTGTCGGCACGAGGACCACTGGAGTTGAACCGCAGTCGCGGCCAGCTTCGGGATCGCCGTTCTTCCTGGGTGGAGGTGAGGGGATTTGAACCCCTGACTTCTGCCGTGCGAGGGCAGCGCTCTACCGGGCTGAGCTACACCCCCAGATCGAGCCTGGAACCCGGTCAGCCTAACAAAGGGGTCGGGGCCGGCCGACGCACGGTGAACCTAGGAGCCCAGTCGCTTCGCGTGCTCGTCGAGCGCTCGCTCGATGCCCTGCTGCATGGCCGCGATCGCGAGGTCACCACGGGTCTTCTCGATCAGTGAACGGGCGACGTCGGTAGAGCGACGGAGGTTCAACGTGACCGCGTCCGGGTAGTCCATGGTCACGAGAACGCCGTACATGTCTTCCAGCGACGAGAGCATGGCCTGGCCGCGGTCGACCTCTCCGGTTCGGAGCAGGTCCAGGATGTGCCGACGGCCTTCGCCGATCGCCTCAGCCATCCCATTGAGGTAGGGGGCGTCCTCCACGCCCAACGTCGTGGGCGTGGGCAGGGGGTCGTCGCGCACCAGAGCCAGGGTGATCGTGGCCTCGGCGTATTCCTTCTGGGCGTCCTGCAGGTAGCCGGCGAACCGCACGTCCGGGTGTGCATCGACTCCGGACAGACCGTCGGCGAGCGCAGCATGCGACTCATGGATCAGGCTCGCTGCTCGCTCGAACTCACCGCGGTGCACCGCACGGATCGCGTTCGCGCTGGCGCGGATCGACCGTCTCGCGGCCGGCAAGGCGCGCTCGCGCGCCGCGGTCTTGGCATCGAACCGCTCGTGCAACGAGGTGATGAGGGCGTCGAGGTCCACGCGAAGGAGCTTACGTGGGTTGCAGGCGGTGCTTACGCGCCGGCGAGTTGGTCGGCGGTGCGCACGACCACGTGGACGCGATCGCCTTCGCCCACCGTGCCTAAGCCGTTGATGGTGGGTCGCGCTCGTCCGTTGCCCTCAGCGACGTAGCGCCGTTGGACCGGCACCGATCGCTGGGGGGACTCGGCGACCTGCGCACGCTGCCGCTGGTGGTGCGCACTCGTGCCGTCGATCGCGGCTCGATGCTTCACCGTGAGCAGCAACCACACGTAGACAGCCAGCAAGAGAACCCCGATCGCGGCGAGGCTCCACAGGACACGCAGCGGCGGGACGAGCCCGATGAGGAACGTGAAGCCGATCGCTTCGAGAAGGAAGGTGAAGACCTGACGACGACGCTCGCGGGTGCGAGCACGATGGCGTTGCGCCTGGCCCATGAACCGCATGCCCTTGCGGGGCGTCACGATCCAACGGCCTTCCGATCCATGTGTTTCTGCCTGCGCCAAGAGCTCCATCCTGCGCTCATGATCGCCCACGCTGACGTGGGGACCCCTCCCTCGGCGCCTCGTGGGGACCAAGAGCACCACCCATATGATGCCGAAGCCAGCGAGGAGCAACCAGTCCAAACCTCAGCCTCCCGTGCGCTTGGGGACGTGCGCGCCACAACATCTGGGCTGGTTCGGGACCGTAGCACCACATCTAGGGGCTCTCAATCACATGCATGTGATTCGAAGAACTTTTTCACAAGCCGTCCCGCGGACATCTGGCGTTCACGAGGAAGGCTTGATCCGCCGGTGACGGCAGCTCAGTCGGCGGCGAGGTAGTCGCCGGACTTTCCGCCGGACTTGGCCAGCAGCCGCAGCCCATCGACACGCGCCGCGCGATCGAACGCTTTGGCGGTGTCATACAGGCTGAGTGCGGCCACGGCGGCCGCGGTCAGCGCCTCCATCTCGACGCCCGTCCGGTCGATCGCACGCACGGTGGCGACAACATGGAACCGACCTTGGCCGAGATCGGGGTCGATCTGCAGATCGGCGCCGGTGACCCGGATCGGGTGGCAATGAGGCAGGAGCCGGGGGGTTTCCTTGACACCGATGATCCCGGCGACCTTCGCGGTCGCGACAGGGTCGCCCTTCTTGGTACCGGCGACCAGATGCGCAGCGGCCTCGGGCGTCGTGGTGAGCCAGCACTCGGCCGTAGCTTCGCGGGCGGTCTCCTCTTTGGCACCGACCTCGACGATCCGGGTGCGCCCGTCTGCGCCTGCTTGATCCGAGGTCGGGGGCATGGGCGTGCTCGTCCCTCAGTCCTCAGCTGCGCGGAAGACCTGCACACGCACGGGCGATCCTGCGGGCGCCAGTTCCACACCCTGCGGGATCATCGCCAGCCCGTTCGCGCGTGACACCGTGGAGATCAGGTTGGAGCCGCGCGCGCCGGTGGGCGTCGCTGCCCACCCTCCGTCGGCGCGCGCCACACGGACCCTGGCGAACTGCAGTTTCCCCTTCGGCCCACTGACGTCCTCGGTGAGCGTGGCGGTGATCTCGGGTCGTTGCAGTCGCGTGCGACCCATCATCTTCAAGATCGCTGGGCGCACGAATTGCTCGAAACTGACGAACACGCTCACCGGGTTGCCAGGCAGACCGAAATACGGCTTGCCCTCGATGTGGCCGAACCCCTGCGGCATGCCGGGCTGCATCGCCACCTTGTAGAAGTCGACGTCGCCTCGGCGGAAGAACGCCGCCTTCACCACGTCGCGCTCCCCCACGGACACACCGCCCGACGAGATGAACGCGTCGGCCTGTATCAAGTAGTCGAGCACGGTCTCCTTCAGCGAATCCACGTCGTCCTTCACGATGCCCGCCATCACCGGTTGAGCCCCGGCTTCGCGCAGTGCGCCGAACAGCGTGTAGGCGTTGGAGTCGTGCACCTGCCCGTACTCGGGGAACTCGCCGGGCGGGATCAACTCATCGCCGGTCGACAGCACCACCACGCGGGGCCGCGGATGCACGAGCGGCGTGGCATGACCCGCGTTGGCGAGCAGGCCCAATTCGGGCGAACCCAGCCGCCGGCCGGATTCCACCAGCACGGATCCTTCTTTCACGTCCTCACCTGCCGGCCGGATGTGCCGTCCTTCCGTGGCGGCTTCGAAGAGCTGCACGGTCTCGTCGTCGACACGGCTGTTCTCCACCGGCACCACGCAGTCCGCACCCGCCGGGATCGGAGCGCCCGTGGCGATCTCGACCGCCTCGCCACCGCCGACGGTGGCATCGGGGCGATGCCCGATCATCGCTCGCCCAACGACCCGCAGCTCAGCGGGGTGTTCGGGGCTGGCGTCTGCGACGTCGGCCGCCCGCACCGCGAACCCGTCCATGCCACTGGAGGCGAACTCGGGCAGCGAAACGCCAGAGGTGATATCCCCGGCCACGACGCAGCCGTACGCGTCGGTCAGGGGCAGTTGGAGGGGAGCCAGCGGTGCGATCGATCCCAGGACGCGCTCACGCGCTTCGTCGACCGGGATGAGCCCCTCAGCGGAGTCGTGATCATGCACGCGGGGGGCATCGGATGCCATGCGCGCAGTCTACCCGTGCCTTCCGTACGCCCCTGCGACGTCCGGCGAGCTTCCTAGACCAACTTCTTGCGTTGGACGAAGTCGGAGAGCCAGTCGCGGAACTCTGGGCCGACGTCGTCGCGCTCGATCGCGAGTTCCACCGTGGCCTTGAGGTAGTCGAGCTTGTTGCCCACGTCGTAGCGGCCCTCTTCGAAGGTGTAGGCGTAGACCGCCTGTTCCTGAGCGAGGATGTTGATCGCATCCGTGAGTTGGATCTCGTTGCCTTTGCCGGGCTTGGTCTCGCGCAGCGCCCCGAAGATCTCGGGCGTGAACACATACCGTCCGATCGCGGCGAGGTTGGAGGGGGCGTCGGCGGCGTCGGGCTTCTCCACGATCGAGCGGACACGTTCCAGGTTGTCATCGACCCGTTCGGGCGTGATGCACCCATACCGGGAGATGTCTTCCAGTGGCACTTCCTGCGCGGCGATCACGCTTCGGCCGTACTGCTCGACGACCCGCAGCATCTCGGAGAGCAGCGGCACGTTCGGATGGATCAGGTCATCACCCAGCAACACCGCGAACGGTTCCTCGCCCACATGCGGCTCCGCGACCGCCACGGCATGACCCAGCCCGGCGGCCTCGCCCTGGCGGATGAACTGGATCGTCGCCATGTCCGACAGCACGCGGATCTGCTTCAACTCGTCGAACTTTCCCTTCTCTTCGAGGAAAGCTTCGAGCTCCAGAGAACGGTCGAAGTGGTCTTCGATCGACACCTTGTTGCGGCCCGTGACGATGAGGATGTCGGTGAGTCCCGCGCGCACCGCTTCCTCGACCACCAACTGGATCGAAGGGGTGTCGATCAGGGGCAGCATCTCTTTCGGTTGCGCCTTGGTGGCGGGCAGGAAGCGCGTACCGAGACCGGCGGCGGGGATGACGGCTTTCCTGACCTTCATACCCACTCCTTCCGCAGGGGAGGGCGAGCCTACACGCCGCGCATCGGCCTCGCTAGTCGTCCTATCCGGGTCACCCATCTGTGGTAGTCCCTGTCTGCCGGTGGCGGAAGATCGACGCGCGCCCGGGCCCGGCGGGGGGAGCCGCCGGGCCCGGTCCGCATACGTCGAGGACCGGTTGCCAGTCCCCTCACCCTGGCACCCACGAGGTGAGCGCCTGGATGCCTTACGTAGCCTCGACCGTACGGACATCGGCCGATGTGCGCATCGGCCACAGGGCCCACACCCTGTGCGTTCAGACTCGGTCGAAGGTCCATATCCAGCAGAGGGTCGAGACAAGTGCCTCCGCTACACTCAGCGGGCCATGCCCACCTACGAATACGTCTGCAAGAGTTGCGGACACCTCTTCGAGATCGTGCAGTCGATGAAGGATGATCCGCTCACCGAATGTCCCGAATGCGCCGGCGAGCTGCGCAAGGTGTTCGCACCCCCCGCCATCTCGTTCAAGGGATCGGGCTTCTACGCCACCGACCACGGGAAGAAGTCCAAACAACCGGCAGACAAGACTGGTGCCGGATCCAACGAGAAGTCGAGCAAAGAGCCTGGCCAAGGCTCCGGAGACAAGTCCGGAGACACGTCCGACACGAAGAAACCGTCCTCGGAGCCATCCGGGTCGTCATCGTCGAAGGACGGCGCCTCGAGCACGGCCCCGAAGAAGGAAGGCTCATCTGGTTCCAAGGAGAAGTCCTCGTCGTGAGTTCCGCCGAGATCGGCGTGTTCGGGGGCTCGGGCTTCTACTCGTTCCTGTCCGAGGTCGAGACCTTCGAGATCGACACGCCGTACGGCCCGCCCAGCGCTCCGCCGGTGATCGGCGAAGTGGGTGGCCGGCGGGTCGCGTTCATCCCCCGGCACGGCCAGCGGCACGAGTTCCCCCCGCATCGCGTTCCCTACCGCGCCAACGTGTGGGCGATGAAGGAACTGGGTGTGGGACGGATCCTTGGTCCCAACGCGAGCGGCTCGCTCCAGTCCGACGTGATGCCCGGTGAGTTCGTGATCTGCGACCAGCTGGTGGACCGGACGCGGGACCGCCCCAACACGTTCTACGACGGCCCGGTGACGACCCACATCTCCTTCGCCGACCCGTACTGCGAGGTGATGCGCCAGATCGCGATCACCAAGGGGCGCGAGCTGAAGATCCCATTGCACGATCGCGGGACGGTGGTGGTGGTCGAGGGACCACGGTTCTCGACCCGAGCCGAGTCGAAGTGGTTCGCGGGCGCGGGGTGGGAGGTCATCAACATGACCCAGTACCCGGAGGCGATCTTGGCCCGCGAGGTCGAGCTCTGCTACGCCAGCATCTCGCTGATCACCGACTACGACGTAGGTGTCGAAGGCGTGGCCCCCGTCACCCACGAGGAGGTCGTGCGGGTGTTCACCGAGAACAACGAGAAGCTGCGCGACCTGTTGTTCGCGGTCATCCCCGAACTGCCCGCCGAGCGCACGTGCCGATGCGCCACCGCCCTCGCTGGCGCCCGCTTCGAGGCGTAGTTCTCGGCTCGGCCACGTATCCTGCCGTCCATGGCGAGCGATCCCGTATTGGTGCGTGTCGAACTGAACTTCCGATCCACCGAGGACGAGAGTGCGGAGGCACTCGGGGACCGGATCCGCGAAGCGGTGGCGTCGATCGTGGGGCGCGAGGCGCTGGAAGACTTCCGCGTTCGGACCCTTCCGTTGGTCGAACGCAAGAGCAAGGGTGGGCTACGACCGGTCGACTGAGGCCTCCCCATCCCGTGGCGCCCATCCCGTGGCGCCCGTCTCGTGCCCGGTGTGACCGACATCACTGCGCTGGCGTCGTCGCGCACCTACCGTTCCACTCCATGAGCCTGCTCCGTCGACGACCTCCCACCTCGGCCATCCTGCTCTTCGCGTTCGCCGTGGTGCTCTCGCTGAGCGCTGCGATCCTCATGGGCACCTATGCACAGCGGCTGCGCTCCACCCGACCCGATGTCGGTCCGCCAGCGTCGGTCGTCGTTGCCGCCGGTCCGCTCACTCGAGGCACGATCCTGGACGCAGACGATGTCGCAGCAGCCAACATCCCGTCGTCGTTGGTGCCTCCTGGCTCGTTGACGGAGCTTGAAGGAGCCACCGGCCGCGTGTTGGTCGCCGACATCGCTGAGGGAGAAATCGTGACCCGAAGCCGGGTGGCGAGCACCGGCGCCGGTCCGCTCTCTTCACTGGTGCCGGTGGGCCTCCGTGCGTTCTCGCTGCCGGTGTCGGTCGCTCCGGGCTCACTCGCACCCGGTGACCTCATCGACGTCATCGCCACCTTCGGCGCCAACGGCGGCCGTCCGTACACCGACACGGTGGCGTCCGGCGTGCAGGTGATGCGCATGTCCGCCACGCAGGGTGCTGGCATCGGCGCGACGACCTCGTCCGGCGCAAGTGGCGGCACGATCATCGTCCTCACCGATCCCACGACGGTCGAAGCGCTCGCCCGCGCGGCTGCGACCGGCATCGTCTCGATCGCGGTGATCGGCCCCGAACCCGAGCCGTTCGGCGTGACGGCAGGTCTATCGAGCCCGGTTCCGACGCCGGCCAGCTCGAGTGCGTCGCCCTAGACCCCAAACCCGGATTCGACCGGTCTGCCCGCTAGCATGTGCGGGCTTTCCTCGTTCGACGAAGGGACCCGAGCCACGTGAGCATCTTGCAGGCGATCATCCTGGGCATCGTCCAGGGCCTGACCGAGTACGCGCCGGTCTCCAGTTCCGGTCACCTGATCTTGGTGCCGTGGGCCTTCGGATGGACGATCGTGCAGGATCCCGACCTCAACAAGAGCTTCGACGTGGCGTTGCACATGGGCACCCTGTTGGGTGCCGTCATCTACTTCCGCCACGACATCTGGACCTACCTGAAGGCGTTCGGTCGATCCGTGGCACGGCGTTCGATCGGCGACATGGATGAACGCTTGGCGTGGGCGTTGGTGCTGGGCACGATCCCCGGCGTGATGATCGGGGCCCTGCTGGAAGGTCCGATCCAAGAGACAGCCGGTCAGCCATGGTTGATCGCCATGATGATGGCCGTGTTCGGCGTGGTGCTCTGGTACGTCGATATCCGCGCCGAGGCCACTCGGGGGCTCGACACGATCGGGCCGAAGACCGGCTTCGGACTGGGCGTTGCCCAAGCCTGCGCGCTGCAACCGGGCATCTCGCGCTCCGGTATCACGATGACGGTGGCGCGATGGATCGGCATCGATCGTGAATCGGCGGCAAGGTTCTCCTTCCTGCTGTCACTGCCGATCATCGCCGGAGCCGGCCTGTACAAGGGCATCGATGTGATCGGGTCGGGGTTCGCCGGCTACGGCGCCCAGTTCTTCTGGGGCTTCGTGTCGTCCGGTATCAGCGGGTTCATCGCGATCTGGTGGCTGCTGCGCTACCTCAAGCGGAACGACTTCGCGTTGTTCATGTGGTACCGGCTGGGGGTCGCCGCCGTCGTCACGATCTTGATCGCGACCGGCATCCGTCCACCCACGATCTAGTCTCGGTGGGCCGCGATCCCATCCTCACTCGGTATCGTGCCACCATGGATCACAGAGGCGTGCAGACATGGCTGGATCGCTACATCGAGGCGTGGCGCACGGGTGATGCCGCCGTCATCGCAGAACTGTTCGGGCGTGACGCCGAGTACCGGTATCACCCGGCCGATGACCCGGTCGTCGGCCCCGACAAGATCGCTGCATCCTGGCTCGCCGATCCGGACGAACCGGCCGGTTGGGACGCCTGGTACACGCCGTTCGCCGTCGAGGGCGACCGCGCGGTCGCGAACGGCGTCAGCACGTACTTCAACGACGATGGCTCGGTGCGAACCGTGTTCGACAACGTCTTCCTGCTGGTGTTCAACGACGAGGGTCGATGCACTCGGTTCACGGAGTGGTTCGTCCAACGACCTGCCGATCGAACCCAGGCGCCGAAGCCGGGATAGTTGACGCCCAGCCCTAGACGCCGGCGAGGGTCATCTCACCGATCAGGATGGACGGGGTGCCGACGCTGGAGAAGAACCTGAGATCGTCGCCGACGCCCGTGATACCCGCGAGCATCTCGGGCAAGGTCGAGGCGATCGTCATCTCGCGCAGCGG
>DATDJD010000327.1:0-3338 GCA_036520695.1 Actinomycetota bacterium | reverse complement strand
AGCGTCGACTCCGCACCGATCACGAAGAACGTGATGATGAACTCGTCGAAGCTCAACGCGAACGCCAAGCACGCGGCCCCCAACAGCACCGGCCACACCTGCGGCAGCGTGACACGGGTGAAGACCAGCCACGAGTTCGCGCCCAGATCCTGGCCCGCTTCCTCCAGAGCCGGGTCCAGTCGGCGGAGCGCCGCGACCGCGATGAGCAGGTAGTACGGGAGCACGTACACCAGGTGTGCGATCCCGACGGTCGCGAGCGATAGCGACACCTCCGCACGAGAGAACAGGACCAACATGGACAGCCCCAGGAACAAGCCGGGCAGCGTCAACGGCAGGAACAACAAGATCGCGATCGGCGTCCGCAGGCGTGTGCTCGCCCGGCTGAGCCCGTAGGCCGCGAGGGTGCCGAAGATGAGTGTCACGATCGCGGTGACGGTGGCCACCGTGGCGCTGTTCACCACCGCGTTGCGGAACTCAAGCGACGAGGTGATCTGTTGGTACCACCGCATCGAGAACCCCCCGAAAGGGAACGTGAGGCTCCCGGTCGAGTTGAACGAGAAGAGCACCACGACCGCGAGCGGGACGAACAGGAACAGCAGGGCCGCGATCGTGATGATCGTCGTCACGGGTCCGCGCTGTCGCGACTCCACCTACGCCTCCAACCGGATGTCGTCCAGGTGCAGCCGCTTCAGGATCAGCGCACCGATCCCGAACACCGCCAAGAACGCCAAGAGCATCAGGAACGATGTCGCCGCTGCGAGCGGCCAGTTGCCGACGGTGATGAAGTTGGACTGGATCTGCACGCCTAAGGTGATGCCGTCCTTGCCGCCCAGGAACTGCGGCGTGACGTAGTCCGAGGACGACAGGATGAAGACGAAGACGAACGCGCTGAACGCCGGTGCCGCCATGATCGGCAGGATGACGCGGCGCCACAGCAGCGACGAACCGGCACCCAGGTCTTGCGCGGCCTCGAGCAGACCGTTGCCCAGCGGCCCCATGCCGGCGTAGAGCACCAGGACCACGTACGGCAGGAAGATGTGCACCAGGGCCACGACGACCGCGAACCGGCTGTACAGCAGGAACCCGAGCGGCTCCTCGATCAGCCCCGCCTGCTTGAGTGCGGAGTTGACGAGGCCCTGACTGCCGAGCACCGTGCGCCACGCGTAGATGCGAACGAGGTAGCTCGCGAACATCGACGCCGTGATGAGGAACAACACCGCGACCTTGGAGCGTCCCGCCACGAACCGGAGCCAATACGCGATCGGCAGACCAACCACCAGGGTCACGACGCCGGTCGCTACCCCGACCTCGAGGGAGTTGCCGGCGAGTGTCCTGTTGAGCGTGGACGTCAGGGCGTCCTTGTAAGCGTCCAGCGTGAACGGCGTCGACACGCTGTAGAGCTGGTTCGTCATGAAGCTGTAGATCAAGAACACCACGAGCGGCACCGCGAAGAACGCGATGAGCCACAACGCCGCCGGCACCGCAGCGATCAGCGGTGCACGACGGCGCTGTTCTCGGGATGGCGCCCGCTCGGTCGCGGCAGCGGAGGCCATGAGCCGCTTCGACCGATCCGGTGCCTAGGCGCCGGCCTTGATCTCCTGCCAGGCCTCGGACCACTCCTGGAAGGTGACGTATTCCTCCGATTCGACGGGGGTGTTGAAGAACAACGGTGCTCGCTCGAGCAGACCGTCGAGGTCGTCGTACGGATAGAGGTCCTTGGTGGTCGCGTCGAGTTCATCCACCGAAGCCTCAACCGTCACGCCGCCCACGAGGTACTCGGCAGCTTCGGCGTTCACCTTCGGGTCCAGGGCCTGGTTGATCCACGCGAGGGCCGCGTCCGGGTTCTGTGCGGTGGGAGGGATCGCGTAGGAGTCGCAGAAGCTGAAGCTTCCCTCTTCGGGGATGTTGGTCTTGATCGTGTCGACACCCTCGGCGGCGGCGAAGCTGTTCATGGCAGCCCAGCCCTGGTAGCACGCCACGGCGTCGCCGGACACGAGCTTGGTCGTCATATCACCGAACGAAGGCGAGATGCCTCTGGACTGCGCGACGAACTGCGACGAGAGATCCGTGACGGATGAAAGCTGATCCTTGGGACATGCTCCCGGATCCAGATCCAGGATCTTGCAGGTGAGCGCGAACATACCCTGGGGGTCATCCACCACGGCGACCTTGCCGGTCAGGCTCGAGTCGAGCAGATCCATCCACGAGCTCATCTCGTCGATCTTCGCCGAGTCGTATGTGAGGCCGATCGAGCCCCACGTCCACGGCACGCCGATGCGCTGTCCTTCGGGGTTGATCCAGAAGTTCTTCTCGTCCGAGGCCCAGAACGGGAACAGCCCGGCGAGGTTCGGCAATTTGTTCTCGTCGAGCGGCGTCAAGATCTCGAGCTGGGTGTAGAGGGGTTCATACCCCTGGTAGTAGGTGATGAGGTCGTAGCCGGCCGCGTCACCGCCCGCTTTGATCTTCGCCTGGATGTCGTCGTGGTTGCCGATGTAGGTCGGCGAAACGTCGATGCCCTGTTCCTTCTTCCACGCCTTCATGGCGGGAACCGGGATGTCGTAGCCCTCCCACGACAGGAAGTTGATCGTTCCCGACGCGTCGGGCGCGGCCGGCGACCCGGTTGCCGCGGCGGTCGGTGACGAGCCGGAATCGCTGTCGCTGCCGCAGGCGGCCAGGATCGCGGGCGTCGCGCCGACGGTCACCACGGTCAATCCGGTCCTGCGCAGGAACTCCCGTCGAGAGACCCCAGAGCGCCCAGTCCTCGTCATCGCAACCCCTCCGCTTCCTCAGCCAGTTCGGCTAGATACCGGTATCGATACCACTTGAGCCGTGATGCTAGGCTCGCCTCCGTATGAATGCAAGGGAGGGTTCGACTCATGGAGGACCAGCCTGACATGACCCGCGCCGGAACGCGAGGCAAGGGGGTCGGCATCATCGGTGCCGGCAACGTCCTGTGGGCCTACCTCCAGATGCTCGACCGGTTGGTGCCCAGGGGATCGGCGTGGGAGGGCCCGATCTACGCCCGGCAGATCGACACCTGGCCGGCGATCACCGCGAAGCGCCCCGGGGTCAACCTGGTCGCAAGCGCAGACGAGGTCCTGAACTCCGACGTCTCGATCGTGGTCGTGATCACGCCACCCATGACCCACGCCGAGTACGCGCGTGCCGCCCTCGAACACGGGAAACACGTGCTGTGCGAGAAGCCGGTGGGCATGAACCGCAGCGAGGCCGAGCCGGTGTTCGCGTTCGCCGCCGAACGCGGGCTCCATCTGCTGGCGGCCCCCTTCGTACAACTGTCCCCCACCCTTCGGGAACTGTGGACCACGATCGCCGACGGC
>DATDJD010000326.1:0-2921 GCA_036520695.1 Actinomycetota bacterium | reverse complement strand
ACTCGGGCGCAATACGCGATCGACGAACAGGGTGTCTGTTTCCTCGGCTCGGACGTGGATGCCAACGGAGGCAAGCTGATCTTCACGTCCGGTGCCCCGGTCAACACCGGGAGCGATGAGGAACGGATGCTGTTGGCGCTGCGACGGATCGCTGGAGGCGAGGGGCCGATCCCGTTCGGGATCGGTGTGAATCGTGGCGATGTCTTCGCGGGCGACATCGGCCCGTGGTACCGGCGGACATACACGGTGATGGGCGACGATGTGAACTTGGCCGCCCGCCTGATGGCACAGGCCGGAACCCACGAGATCTACGCGACCGCCGACGTGCTGGAACGCTCCGGCACCAGGTTCGAGACCGCCGCCCTCGAGCCCTTCGCCGTCAAGGGGAAGACCCACCCGGTCCAGGCATGGTCGGTGGGCGAGGCGGTCGGGTCGCGCTCGCGAGAGACGACCACCCTCGATCGACTCCCGTTGGTCGGCCGCGACCGCGAGATGGGCCTGCTCATGGAGGCCCTCGAGCAACGTTCGTCGGGCGACGGTGGGCTCGTGGAGATCGTCGGAGAGCCGGGGATCGGCAAGACCCGGCTGCTCGAGGAGTTGCGCGGGCGCTCCGAAGGGTTGCTCTTGCTCCGTGCCACCTGTGAGGCCTACACAGCATCGACGCCGTATGCGGTGTGGCGGGAACTCCTCCGTGAGCTGATCGATGTGGGGTGGGAGGACCCGGACGACGTGGTCCTGGAGCGGGTGTACGGGATCATCTCGACCCGCGAGCCCTCGCTCGTGCCATGGATGCCACTGGTGCTCTTGGCCATGGACGTCGAGGTCCCGGCGACGCCTGAGGTCGAGATGCTGGGCGAGGAGTACGTCCGCGGGAAGCTCCATGAGTCGCTCTTGCGGTTCCTCGCGATCGTGCTGGACGAACCAGCTTTGATCGAGATCGAGGACGTCCACCACATGGACGACGCATCAGCCGAGTTGTTGCGCTACCTGGTCCAGCATCCGGAGGGTCATCCGTGGTTGTTCTGCGTGACACGGCGGCAGGCCGAACGAGGGTTCGTGGGAACGGCTTCTCCGTCGGCCCATGTCGTCGAGCCAGCGGTGTTGGAGCCCGATGACGCCCTTCGCCTGACCGAGGCCGCGTCCGAGCGGTATCCGCTCCCGCCTCACGCCCTGGTGACCGTTGCCCAACGATCGGGCGGCAACCCGCAGTTCCTGCAGGACCTGGTGGTCGCGGCGGTGGAGTCGGGCGGCGCCGAAGGATTGCCCGATTCGGTCGAGGCGGCGGCCATGGCCCGGATCGACCGTCTGGCACCGGACGACCGAGCCCTCGTACGCCGAGCCTCGGTGCTGGGCGTCAGCATGCATCCACGGACCTTGTCGTGGGTGCTGGATGAGGACACGCCATTGCCCGACGAGCAAGCATGGGTGCGTCTGTCGGAATTCTTCGAAGATGATGGGGACGGCTTCGTGAAGTTCCGACGCGCGCTGCTTCGAGACGCTGCCTACGAAGGGTTGCCGTTCCGACTTCGACGTTCGCTGCACGCCTCGGTCGCCGTCCGCCTCCAGGGTGAGCCGGGCGGGGGAGACGATCAGATCGACGCCCTGTCGTTGCATACCTTCCTCGCGGAGCGTTACGACGAGGCGTGGCGCTACTCCCGCACGGCCGGCGACCTGGCGATCGAGAAGGCAGCGCCCTTCGAGGCGGCGCGCTTCTATCGCCGCGCGTTGGATGCCGTTCGTCGAGCCGCCGAGACGCTCGCTCCGGTGGCCGACGTCGCGTCGGTCAGTGAACAGCTCGGTGAAGCGTTGATCAGGGTCGGCGAGCTGGAGGCCGCGTCTGACTCGTTCGCCAAGGCTCGCACGCTGTTGTCGGACGACCCGATCAGCGGTGCCCGGCTGTTGCTGCGCCAGGCGTTGACCGCCGAGCGGATGGGTCGAACCGACCTCGCCCTTCGGCGGTCGCGACGAGCGGCTTCCCTGGTCGAGGGTATCGGTGGGTCGAGCGTGGCGGCGCTGCGGGCCAAGGCCACGATGTCGCAGGCCTCAGCACGACTCGTCCAAGGCCAGATCGCGAACGCCGCCGATCTCGCGCAGGAGGCGATGGATGAGGCGAAACGAGGAGATGATCCGACGGTGTTCGCCGATGCTGCCGTGGTCCTCGATTGGTCCCTGTCGGCGTTGGGCCGTGGCGACGAGGCCACACACCTTCCCGAAGCTCTGGGGATCTACGAGGCGGCAGGCGATCAGCATTCCGTCGCCACGGTCGAGCTCACGTTGGGGGCGCTGGCCTACTTCCAGGGGCGGTGGGACGAGGCGATCGGGCATTACCAGGAGGTGGTCGAGATCAATGAACGGCTGGGTGACCCGGTGTTGGCGGCCAACGGGATGCTCAACATCGCCGAAGTCCTGTCCGATCAGGGTCATTGGCAGGAGGCGGAGGAGCGAGCTCGTCACGCACTCCGTGTCGCTCGGGGGGCGAAGGAGGAGAACTCCGGTGCGTCCGCGGAGGCGTACCTGGGTCGGGTCATGAGCCGCAGCGGTCGGGGTGAAGAGGCTGCGGTGCTGCTCACGGTTGCGCGAGATACGTTCACGGCGCTCCGTGCCGACAGCGACGTAGTGTTGACCGACTCATGGCTGGCCGAATGCGCGCTGTTCCGAGGCCGATGGCAGGACGCGGAGCGCTCGGCCGGGGGGCTGACGGGGGCGGACGGGGCGAGCGCCGCGCTCTTGTCGCGCGTGCGAGGCATCGCGCTGGCTCGACTCGGCGACGAGACCGAGGCCAGGACCACCCTCGAGGAAGCGCTTCAAGCGGCAGAGGAGGAACAGGAGGCGTTCGAACAGGGGCTCATCGAACTCGCGATCGCCGACCTGTGGCCGAACGACCCTTCGGCCCACGATCATCGACGGAACGCCGCGGCCCA
>DATDJD010000325.1:0-3538 GCA_036520695.1 Actinomycetota bacterium | reverse complement strand
GCCCGGAGGGCGGGGTTCGTCGAGGAGGTCCCCCGCGCCGAACGACTCCGCGTTCTCTGCAACACCTATCCAGACGTCGCGCCGGCAGAGGTGGTCAAGCGCGTGGCGTGGATTCACGAACGTGACCTGGATCGCACGGGGGCCTGGGGGCCGCTCGGTCTCGAACCATGGGCAACGTTCCACGCGAACGGCGACGAGCGGATCATCCAGGCGGACCGCACATGGCTCGACCTATACGCCGCCGGGCTATCCGGCGAGTAGGCAATTGCCTCTCGATCGCGTCGAGGAGGTCGCGGGACACACCTTCGCCCAGGATGCCGACGATCCTTTCGCCGAGGTCCGTCAGACCGTCCACCCCGACACGGTATCCGGGGAGACGACGGTATCGCTCGCCCATTCGACCCCCTAGAATCGACGCCGGTGACAAGTACTCCAGGACAGCCCTCGGACTACTTCCGCCTCAGCAGCATGAGGCTTTACCAGCCTGACGCCGTGCTGCAGGAGCGGCTCATAGACGGGACAGGCCGGGTAGCGGCCTACTCGGAGACTCTGGTGTGGGTCGGTACTCAGTATTTTGGCGGCCTCCGTCGTGACTTCGGCTCGCTCGGGATCTTCATCGTCGTTGGCGTCAAGCCCTTGGATCGAACCAAGTTGTGGTGCGAAACGGTCGGAGGCGATCTTCCGTCCGATGTCTGGACCACCTTCGTTGATCTGTTGGAGGGCGCCGGACCTGACGTCCGGCCACATGTGACGGCGCCTTTTGCCTTCGCCCTCGAAGCCGTTCTCGGGGCTGGACCAGCCACGGGCTTCCCGGAGGGCCCGAAGGCATGGGTGCAAGCGGCTCAGTCAGCGACGGAACCGATAGACATTCCGGACGGCCTATTCAGCAAGGTGTTCCCAGATTGATTGGAGGGCGAGGTTCGTCGCCGGTGCTGCTCTCGACGGGCAACGTAGTTGGACACCTTGCATCTGATCGCAGACTAACGACGTGGTCGCTTGCTACCAGCAGCCCCCTAATACCTCTAACGAAAGTGTGGGGGTGCCTTGCCCCTTCACTCGATGACATCGACAGTCAGTGCTCGGGGATATTGGAGGGATCGAGTTCCCGTCGTCCGCGGCCAACCTCTCGATTCGCGTGGTCCTCAGTGGCCGCGTCATCGTAGGGAATTTGGACGCTCTCCAGCGTCATCAACCACCTCTTGGAACTTCGGTCATCGGCGCGATCCTTCGCTGTCTCTCAGACTAGCCCAGGTGCGTTCTGCGGCGGACGCGGCCTGACGGACGCAACACGGGTCTCCGCCAGGACGCCCGCGGCGTCTCTACCGACTAGGTCGATTCAGAGGATCGTCGAAAGCTCGTGCAGGATCGCGGCGGCTCCCCGTGGGTCCTCCAGCTGAACGTCGTGGCCGCTGGAAATCTCTCGGATCGGCCAGTCCCGCTCCAGGGCGATCCGGAGGGATTCGGCGAACGCGTCGTCGCCTGGTGCCTTCCGCGTGCATGGGACGAACGCGGACGGGATTCCAGCGACGTGGTCGCCGACCCGGGCTGGACCGGTGAACGTCGCGAGAGGATGGATGCTGTTCCGGTAACGCTCGGCATCGTCGGGGGTGAGCTCGCCTACGTCGTCAGGGAAGGGGAACGGGACGAGCCATCCGTCGCCTGAGACACGGGCCGGGCGAAGGATGTGTTCATCGACCCACTCCCCGTCGATCAGGTCGATCTCGCGCTGTCCATCCATGGGGATGAACGCATCCACATAGATGAGCGCTCTGATACGGTCGGGCGTGTCTGTCGCGGCCACGGTCGTGACCATCCCGCCGTAGCTGTGCCCGACGAGGATCGCGTCGTCGAGACGTTCCCACTCCAGAAGGCCAGTCACGTCGGCGGCGTGCGTATCGAGCGTGATGGATGGCGCGAGCAAATGCGAGCGTTCCCCAAGACCGGTCAGGGTCGGCGTGAGGGCCGCGTGTCCGAGCCGGATCAGCTCGTTGGCGACGTGACGCCACTCCCAGCCTCCGCCCCAGCCGCCATGCACGATCACGAACGTCGCCATCGGCTCACCCTAGATGCAGAAGCGCTCGGCACGCCCATGGGACCGGGAGGGTCAAGCCCTCCGAACAGGATCAAGGCGAATCGGGGGTTGCTGGCCCCATGAGGGGAGATCGTCGAAGCCGGCGAGAGGAGCGAGCACGGGCGGCGGCGGAGCGCTTCTGGACGGCACCGCCACGGCCATCCCGGCCGCCCATGCGAAGGCGGACACGCCTCATCCTTGGAGCCATCCTCGCTTCGATGGGTGGTGTGATCACCGTCGTAGGGATCTGGGGAACGGCTGCTGTCCTGAGCGACCCGAACCCCGAAGCTGGGCTCGGCGCGATCTTCACGCTGTTCTTCACCGGGATCGGTGTGGCCTTGATCGCCGGAGCCGCGTATCTCGTCCTCGCGTCTCGGAGTCGTCGTGGACCGCCGCCTCGCCCGGACGCCTAGTTGTCGAGAGACTGACCGCACGGGGCGACATCTTGAGGTCCTAGCGAGTAGGCGTCTGACCGAGCTGTCAGACCCCAGGACTAGGGTGAGGACCATGCGAACCTTCTTCGACCTGATCGGCTTCGCCTGTCTCGTGGCGTGTGCTGTCTGGATGATCTCGGCCGTCGCGAGCATGTGGCTGGACTAGATCAGCGGCGGACCCGTTCGCCGAGGGGAACACCATCACCGGATGAGCGGCGTTCCAGTTGCTCGATCAGCCGGAGCTGAGCCTGGGCGATGCCCCCAACAACGGCTGGTTCCCTCACGTCTGATCGAGACCAGCCCTCGCTAGATCACGCTGAGCGAGTAGCTGCGGCCCTTCTTTTCGATCCTCGCCTCCCAAGTCAAGTTACGTTCTCCGACGCATCCATCCGCAGGATCAAGAGTGGGAGTCCTGAAGCCTCATCGATCGTTCGATCGTGGTCCACGAACCCACGGTGCCGGTAGAAGCGCGTGGCCGCTTCGTTTGCCTCGAAGACCTCCACGAACAAGGGGTCTCGTATGGCCCGGGCCAGCTCGACCAGCGCCCGGCCGTGTCCTTCCCCTTGATGATCGGGATGCGTGAACAGCCCTCCGATCGTGTGATCGATGATGGATACGAAGGCCACCAGCTCGCCGTCTTGCTCGACGACCCACGAGTCCGCGATCGGCATCAGTTCGTATCGAATCTCACCCTCCATGGCGCGCCACCGGTCTTCCGGAAGGAACGGCTGCCCTGGAATCGTCGAATCGAGCCACACGCGGATCACGTCTTCAGCGTCGGTCGGTAGGTAGCGTCGGATCATCCCCGACGAGGATAGGCGGCATCAGACCGGCGTCGGCTCAGCTGCTCCATCAACCGGAGTTGGGCCTCGGCGAGACCGGCGACGGCGTTGGCGAGTTCGCGAACCTCGTCGAGGTGGTCCTTGTCGTGGGAGATCCTCCCCGCCTTCTCGCCACTTCGGTGGACCAGGTCGGAGATCGTGGACAGGTTCATCGGCACCCTCCTCGTTCGGAAGGTCCGAGCGTAAGCAGA
>DATDJD010000324.1:0-11835 GCA_036520695.1 Actinomycetota bacterium | reverse complement strand
CTCGATGGACGAAGCCGATGAGGTAGAGCCCTCGTGGGGACCGCTGATGAACCGTGAACCCGGTCGCGACGCCCACGCGATCTTGCAGGCGTGCGCCGACCACGAGGTCGATGTGCTGTTCTGCATCGGCGTCGACCCGCTACGCGACCTGCCCGATGCCGCGTTGGCGAGGCGTGCACTCGCCAACGTCGACCATGTGGTGGTGCAGTCGCTCGAACTCGGTTCGCTCGAGTCCTATGCGAACGCGTTCCTCCCCGCCGCGCCCTTCCTGGAGAAGGAAGGGCACGTCACCACATGGGAAGGCCGTGGCCAGCGGCTGAAGCCGATCCGTGGTCCGCACGGCATCAGCCTTCCGGACTGGGAGATCTTCGCGAGCATGGCGCTCGCGTGCGGCGGCGACCTGGGGTTCGAATCGCTGGATGAGATCCATGAAGAGATGGGCGCGCTGCTGGCGCCACGCGAGACCGAGGCGTGGAAGGCCGCCCTCGACGTGGCGGCGCCGGAGGTGCCGGCCGGGATCCAGCTCTTCACCTACCCGCTGCTGGTGGACGAGGGCCGGCTGTCCGAACGGTCCGATGAGCTCAAGGCTGCCCTGGAGACAGAGGCCTTCGTCGAGATCCATCCTGAGGATGCATCGGCGGCCGGCATCGCCGACGGCGCCCTCGCCGCCATCACCACCGACGCCGGAACCGCGACCCTGCCCGCACGCGTGACCGCGCAGATCGCGAAGGGCACGATCTTCGTGCCCTTCAATCAGCCGGGCTTCGCGGCCAACACGCTGCTGTCCGGCGAGATGGTTGCGCGCGCAACGATCGCCCCCGGGCCCGGCAGCGCCGATGAGACCGTCGCCGAAACCGTGGGGAGCGAGGCCTGATGGACTGGGTCGACTGGGCCATCCTGGCGGTACGGGTGATCCTCGTGTTCTTCGTGCTGCTGATCGCGGTGATGCTCTACATCTGGATGGAACGCAAGGTGATCGCCGACATGCAGACGCGCGTCGGCCCCATGCGCGCCGGGCCCCGAGGCATGCTGATCACGCTCGCCGACGGCATCAAGCTGTTCTTCAAGGAAGGCATCACGCCCACCAACGCCGACAAGCGGGTGTACCTCATCGCGCCGATCCTGGCGATGTTCCCTGGGTTCCTGGCGTTCTGCACGATCCCGTTCGGGGAGCCGGTCGAACTGTTCGGACGCGTGGTGCCCTTCCAGTTGACCGATCTCAACATCGGCATCCTCTGGATCTTGGCCATGACCTCGGTCGCGGTCTACGGCGTCGTGCTTGCGGGCTGGTCCAGCGGCTCCAACTACCCATTGCTGGGTGCGGTTCGCTCGAGCGCACAGATGATCAGCTACGAAGTGGGCATGGGCCTCGCGATCGTCGCGGTCGTCATGTACAGCGGCCACCTGTCGATGAACGAGATCGTCGCTGCCCAGACGACCGTGTGGAACGTGATCCCGCAGTTCCCCGCGTTCGTCGTCTTCTTGATCTGTGCGCTGGCCGAGACGAACCGACCTCCGTTCGACCTGGCCGAAGCGGAATCCGAGCTCGTGGCTGGGTTCCACACGGAGTATTCGGGCATCAAGTTCGCGATGTTCTTCCTGGGCGAGTACGTCAGCACGGTCACGATCGCCGCGGTGGGCGTCACCTTGTTCCTGGGGGGCTGGCGCGGCTACTGGCCGTTCCACGGCGCGTGGTCATGGATCGGACCGCTGCTGTGGTTCCTGTTCAAGGTGACCGCGGTGATCTACATCATGATCCTGGTCCGAGCGACGCTGCCGCGCATGCGCTACGACCGCTTGATGAACTTCGGCTGGAAGGTCTTGATCCCGTTCGGGCTCGCCTGGGTCATGCTGACCGGCGCCTTCGTGGTGTTGCCGCAGGAGTACGGGAACCGAGGCCGATGGCTGGCTTTCGCTGTTGCCTTGGGCACCGCTGCCCTCGTGTCACTCCTGTTCCCCGGACACAAGGGGAAGCGCGAGCCAGAGCCCCGCTCCGACGCTCGGGAGGAGGTGCGAACATGACCGACGAACGTGACGCACGCGAACGTGGCGGCATCTGGGATTCCACCGTCGCCATGGCCAAGGGCATGGGCACGGTGTTCAAGCAGACGTTCCGACCCGACAACACCGAGCAGTACCCGAAGGAGATCGCGCCGATCCCGGAGCGTTCGCACATCGGCAGACACCTCCTCAACAAGCACGAGAACGGGCTGGAGAAGTGCATCGGGTGTGAGCTGTGCGCCTACGCATGCCCCGCCGATGCGATCTGGGTCGAGGGGGCCGACAACGATCCGGAGAACCCCACGAGTCCGGGCGAGCGGTTCGCGAAGGACTACCAGATCAACTACCTGCGCTGCATCATGTGCGGCTTCTGCGTGGAGGCATGTCCCACTCGGGCGCTCACGCTCACCGACTACTTCGAGTTGTCCTTCACGAGCCGCGAGGACGCGATCTGGACCAAGGAACAACTCCTGGAACCTCCGCCGGCGCTGGGCACCGACCCCGTGGACAAGGAAGGCTGACCCGCTCGTGCCCTTGGACAACATCGTGTTCTGGGTGTTCGCGCCGATCTCGGTCGCCTCGGCGATCGGGATGGTCGTCATGCGCAACGCGGTGCACGCAGCGCTGTTCCTCGTCGTGAACTTCTTCACGATCGCGGTGATGTACCTGCTGTTGGACGCTCCGTTCCTGTTCGCGGTGCAGATCATCGTCTACACCGGCGCGATCATGGTCCTGTTCCTGTTCGTGGTGATGCTGCTGGGCGTCGACCGTGGTGAGCCCAAGCACGAGCCGCTCATCGGCCAGCGAGCGATCGCCGTGATCTTGGCCGTCGGCATCATCACCGAGATCGGGGTCGCCGTCCGCGCCGGTATCGGGTTCGCGACCAGGGCCCCCGAGGGGTTCGACGTGGTGAACAAGGGCGGGAACGCCCAGGCGCTCGCCGAGGTGTTGTTCCGCGACTACTTCTTCCCGTTCGAGGTGACCTCGATCCTGCTGATCATCGCGGCGATCGCGGCCATGGTGTTGGCGCAGCGTCGGTCGCGCGCGATCACGCAGGCCGAGATGCACGCGCACCGCGACGATCTGAAGACCCTGGGGTCCGAGCCCCCCGGCGGCGCCGATCCGCTGCACGAGGGTGCCCGATGAGGACGCCGATCGCCTACTTCCTCGTGCTGTCGGCGATCCTGTTCGCGCTGGGCACCACCACGGTGTTGGTTCGCCGCAGCGCCCTTCGGATCTTCATGGGCGTGGAACTGCAACTCAACGCCGTGAACCTGACCCTGGTGGCGTTCTCGCGCATGCACATGGAGTTGGACGGGCAGATCCTGGCGTTCTTCTCGATGGTGGTGGCGGCCGCCGAAGTGGTGGTAGGCCTCGCGATCATCGTGGCGGTCTTCCGGCGAACCGGGTCGATCGACGTGGATGAAGCGGACGTGCTGCGCGGATGATCGACGCCATCGGTCTGGTGATCGCGATCCCGTTGCTCGCCGCGGCGGTCAACGGTTTCTTCGGCCGTCGGTTGGGTCGCTGGAGTGGGTGGCTCGCGACGCTGGCGATGGCGACTTCATTCGTGATCGCGGCGGGTGCGTTGCTGCAGATGTTGTCGCTGCCGGTCGACGAACGAACGCAGGTGGTCAGCGTCGCGGACTGGATCACGGCGGGTGCCGCCAGCGTGTCGCTGAACCTTCGCGTCGACCCGCTCTCGATCACGATGGTCATGGTCGTCACGCTGGTGGGGTCGCTGATCCACCTCTACGCGATCGGCTACATGGAACACGACCCGCGACCCGGGCGATTCTTCGCCTACACGAACCTGTTCTGCGCATTCATGCTCACGCTGGTCCTGGCGAACGACTTCTTGCTGCTCTACCTGGGCTGGGAGGGCGTCGGTCTGTGTTCCTACCTGTTGATCGGGTTCTGGTCGGATCGCCCCGAAGCGGCGCGGGCGGCCAAGAAGGCGTTCATCACGACGCGGGTGGGCGACGTGCTCTTGATGCTGGGACTGTTCGTGATGTTCGTGCACTTCGGCTCGTTCTCCTTCGACGTGGTGCTGGGCAGCGAAGGGTCACTGCCCGTGATCGCGACGAGCACCGCGACCGCCATCTCGTTGCTGCTGCTGGGTGGCGCGGTGGGCAAGTCGGCGCAGCTGCCACTGCACGTGTGGCTCCCCGACGCCATGGCGGGTCCCACGCCGGTGTCGGCCTTGATCCACGCCGCGACGATGGTGACCGCAGGCGTCTACCTGGTGGTGCGCAGCCACGTCCTGTTCGAGATCTCCGACGTCGCGCTGGACGTCGTGGCGATCGTGGGGCTGGCCGGTGCCCTCTATGGTGGGTTGGCCTCGATCGGTCAATACGACATGAAGCGAGCGCTGGCGTATTCGACGATGTCCCAGCTCGGATTCATGTTCCTGGCGGCAGGGATCGGGCTGTTCCCCCTCGCGATCACGCTGCTGGTCGCCCATGCCTTCTATAAGGCCTTGCTGTTCCTGTCGGCGGGCAACGTGATGCACGGCCTCCACGACGAGATCGACGTTCGACGCCTCGGCGGTCTGAAGCGAGACATGCCGTGGACCGCGGCATTGTTCGCGGCCGGTGCCCTCTCGTTGTCGGGTCTGCCTCCGTTCAGCGGATTCTTCACGAAGGACTCGATCGTGGAGCTCGCGAGCCACGACGGCGACGTCATCATCTTCGTCCTCGGCTCGATCGCCGCGATGATCTCGGCGTGGTACATCATGCGCCCGTTCTTCCAGGCTTTCATCGGGAAGCAGCGGTACGAGGGCAAGGCGCACGAAGCATCGTGGCTCATGCGGGCACCACTGCTGGTGCTCGCAGCGGGTGGGTTGTTCATCGGCCTGAGCCTGGCGTTCACGCCCGAGGGGCGGCTCGCCACCTTCCTGGAACCGGTGCTCGGTCCGGTCGTCGAGGGTGACGCCGGACCATCGACGCAGGTGTTGATCGCGATCGCGATCGCACTGACCCTGCTGGGGTTCTGGATCGCATGGTGGCTGTACGGCCCCTCCAAGACCGAGCAGTGGATCTCCTTCCCCGAGCGTGAACCGGGCATGGCCGGCGCGCTCGGCCACGGGTTCTACATCGACGACCTCTACGCCTGGGTCGTGAGCAATGTCGGCTTGCGCGGTGCGGCGTTCCTGGCGTGGTTCGACCGAACGGTGATCGACGGTGCCGTCAACGGCGTCGGCCATCTGGGCCGATGGGCATCGGGTCTGGCGCCGATCTGGCAATCGGGACGGGTCCGCCGGTACGCGCTGTCGTTCTTGGCCGGCGGGGTCGCGCTCCTGTTGTACGCGGTGGTGAGGATCTGACCGTGGACGCTCCCTGGCTGACCCTCGTGATCGTCGCGCCGCTGGTCGGCATCCCCGTGCTGGCGTTGTGGCCGTCGATGTCGGATCGCACCGCGCGGTGGGTGGGGTTGCTCACCGCCCTGCTGGTGTTCGCGGTGTCGGTGGGCATGCTGTTCCAGTTCCAGCTGGATGAGCCGGGTCTGCAGCTGGTGTCGAAGCACCCGTGGATCGAGTCGGTGGGCCTGTCGTGGTTCGTGGGCGTCGACGGGTTCTCGGTGTGGCTCGTGATGGTGACCACGTTCATGTTCCCGATCGCGATCGCCGCGTCCTGGAAGGTCGACAAGCAGGTGCGCCTGTACATGGCGATGGCGTTGTTCCTGGAAGCGGTGATCCTGGGCGCGTTCCTGTCGTTGGATCTGCTGCTCTTCTTCCTGTTCTTCGAGGCCCTGCTGTTCCCGATGTACTTCATCATCGGGGTGTGGGGGTCGAAGCGCCGGATCTACGCCGCGACCAAGTTCCTGCTGTACACGATGTTCGGGTCGGCGTTCCTGCTGGTGGGCATCCTGTACCTGTACGTGCAATCCGGGCACCAGTTCGGCACGCCCACCTTCGACCTGACGAAACTCGAGCAGCTGCATCTGTCGACCACGGCGGGACGGTGGTTGTTCGTTGCGTTCTTCGTTGGCTTCGCGGTGAAGGTGCCCATCTGGCCCTTGCACACATGGTTGCCCGACGCGCACACCGAGGCACCCACGAAGGGGTCCGTCGTGCTGGCGGCGATCCTGCTGAAGACAGGTCCGTACGGGATCCTGCGGTTCAACCTGGATCTGTTCCCCGAAGCATCGCGCTACTTCGCGCTGTCGATCGAGATCTTGGCCGTCGTCGGCATCATCTATGGCGCGGTGGTCGCCATGATGCAGACCGACATCAAGCGCCTGATCGCCTACTCCAGCGTGAGTCACATGGGTCTGATCATCCTGGGGATCTTCGCCTTCACGTCGGAGTCGATGGATGGCGCCGTCCTGCAGATGGTGAACCACGGTCTGTCCACGGGCATGCTCTTCCTGGTGTTCGGCATGTTGTACGAACGCACGCATACACGCGAGATCTCCGATCTGGGCGGCATCGTGCAGGTAACCCCTTGGCTCGCGGGGGCCTACGTCGTCGCGATGTTGTCGTCGATCGGCCTCCCGGGCCTCAACAACTTCGTCGGCGAGTTCCTGGTGCTGCTTGGCACGTTCACCGTCCAACGGGTGTTGGCGAGCATCGCGATCGTGGGCGTGATCTTGAGCGCCGTCTACATGCTCTGGTCCTACCAGCGGACGTTCCAAGGCCCCGCCAAGGAACGCTGGGCTTCGCTCCCGGATCTGTCCTGGCGCGAGGGCGCGATCGTGGCGCCCATCGTCGTCGTGATGTTGGTGATCGGTTTGCATCCCTCGCCGGTGCTGGACCGTATGCGTCCCACCGCCGAGCAGGTCGCCGAGAACGTCCGAAGCGTGCAGGTGGGAGAGCCTGTTGAGCGCGTCGATGCCACCGAGATCGAAGGTGTGCCGTGATCCCGACGCCCGAGCTCGACTTCCTGCCGATCCTGCCGTTGCTGATCCTAGCGGGCGGGGCGCTCATCGCGTTGGTCGCCGTACCGTTCGCGCGCCGTGGTGCCCAAACGCCGTTCGTGGTCCTCACCCTGGTGGTCCTCGCCGCTGCGGCCGGCTCCGCGCTCTGGCTGTGGGACCGCGATCCCGCTCTGGTCATGGGCGGCATGGCGACCATGGACCACCTCGCACTGGTGGGGACGATCGCCTTGTGCGGCGCCGGCGCGTTCGGCGCGTTCCTCGGGTTCCACTACTTCCAGCAGGACGAGCAGCGATGCAACGAGTTCTACGCCCTGCTGTTGTTCGCTCTGACCGGCATGGCGCTGCTGGTCTTCGCGGCCGACCTGATCATCGTGTTCCTCGCGGTGGAGACCCTGTCGTTGGCGCTCTACGTCATGACCGCGCTCACGTTCCGGCGCGGGCCCACCGAGGCCTCCATGAAGTACTTCCTGTTGGGAGCGTTCGCTGCCGCGTTCCTGTTGTACGGGATCGCGATGGCGTATGGGGCCGCTGCGACCACGAGCATCCTCGGGTTGGCGAACGCGCTCTCGGGTTCCACCGGGAGCCAGCCCATCGCGTTCGTCGCCGTCGTGCTGTTGGTGATCGGCCTGGGATTCAAGGTGTCCCTCGTGCCGTTCCACATGTGGACCCCCGACGTGTATCAGGGGGCGCCGAGTCCGGTCACCGCATTCATGTCGGCAGCGACCAAGATCGCCGTGTTCGTCGCGTTGGTGCGGATCCTCGACGTGGCCTTCATCGGCCTGCGATGGGATGTCACGCCGCTGCTGGTGGCGTTGTCCATGGTGTCGATGGTGGTCGGCAGCATCCTCGCGATCGCTCAGACCGACGCGAAACGGATGTTGGCCTATTCGAGCATCGCCCAGGCTGGGTTCATCCTCGCCTCGTTCGCCGCATCCGATGCCGACGCGATCGGGTCCACGCTCTTCTACCTGGTGACGTACGGGCTCGCCGTGATCGGGGCGTTCGGAGTGGTCATGCTGGTCTCGGGTGGGGTTCGCGAAGCTACCGGGTTCGATCGGTTCAAGGGCCTCGCTCGCCGACAGCCGGTGTTGGCAGGGTTGCTCACGCTCTTCTTGCTCTCGTTGGCTGGGATCCCGCCCACCGCGGGGTTCGCCGCCAAGGTGCTGGTGTTCAGCGCAGCGACCTCGGCCGGTTGGTGGCCCTTGGTCCTGGTCGGCGCGCTCGCTGCGGTCGCAGGGGCGTTCTTCTATCTTCGCCTGGTGGCCATCATGGCGATGCGCGAACCCGAGGGAGAGGACGTCGTCGACAGCTCGCCCATGCCGCGACTCGTGCTCGCGATCCCCGCGTTCGCCGTCGTGGTGCTGGGGATCATCCCTGGCCTCATCCTTCCGATCCTGCGCGAGGCGGGCGTGCTGCGTTGGTGAGCCCATGAGCCGTCGCGTGATCCCCGGGCTGGAAGCGCCCGACCCCACCCTGGAAGCCGAGGTGCGAACCCATCTCGATCAGGTCGAGTCTGCCCTGGAGAAGTCGGTGAAGGCGGAGGCGTCCGGTCTGCTCACCGAAACCTCTTCCTATCTGATCGCGGCGGGCGGGAAACGCTTCCGGGCCATGCTGGTGCTCTTGGCCGGCTACTTCGGCGAACCCGAAGACCCACGGCTGATACCGGGTTCGGTCTCGATCGAACTGGTGCACCTGGCGACGCTCTACCACGACGACGTGATCGACGAGGCGGATGCCCGTCGGGGTGCGCCCAGTGCCAACGTCCGCTGGGACAACACCGTGGCGATCCTCACCGGGGACTACCTCTTCGCTCGAGCGTCGGAGATCTCCACCGACCTGGGGACCGATGTATGCCGCCTGTTGGCGCGCACGATCGCGGTGCTGTGCGACGGCCAGATCCGTGAGGTCGATAGCTCGGCCAAGGTCGACCAGGCGATCGACAACTACCTGACGATCATCCGCCGCAAGACGGCATCGCTGATCGCGACATCGTGCCGCTTGGGCGGCATGCTCTCGGACGCCTCACCCGAGCACATCGATGTGTTGGAGGAGTTCGGCGATGCCCTGGGCATGGCGTACCAACTGTCAGACGACATCATGGACATCACCTCGAGCCAGATGGAGCTGGGCAAGGAGCCGGGCCAGGACCTCAAGGAGGGTGTCTACACCCTGCCCGTCCTCCACGCCCTCGCCCACGATGAACACCGTGAGGAGCTGTCGCGGATCCTGTCGAACGGCTCACCCGACGGTGAACTGCTCGACCGTGCTCTGGAGATCGTGCGCTCGGGAGGGTCCATCGATGCCGCACGTGAGGCCGTCACCGCCGAGGTCGTGAGGGCCACCACGCTGGCCCGCCGACTGCCGGAAGGAGCCTCTGCGCACGCCCTGGAACAACTGGCGAAGTTCTTGGCGGTTCGCTGCGGCGCAGAGGCAGGTGAGGAGGCGACCGGATAGAAACGCGCTGCTAGGATACGGGCGCTCGAGAATCCGTTCACAAGCATGACGACCTATTACGCCGACTACGCCGTCGTCCTCGCGGTCTTGACCGCCGGTGCTTTGCTGGTCGCGGTTGCCTTCACCACCGCTCGATTGGTCGCCCCGCGCAAGCCCAACCGCGAGAAGATGTCCACCTACGAATGCGGCATCGACCCCGTCGGCCAGGGCTGGTCACAGTCGCAGGTCCGCTACTACGTCTACGGGTTCCTGTTCGTGATCTTCGACGTCGAGAGCGTGTTCCTCTTCCCCTGGGCGCGTGTGTTCGAGAGCCTCGGATACACCGCCGTGGTGGAGATGGCCCTGTTCATCGGCATCCTGGCGGTTGGGCTGCTGTATGCATGGCGCAAGGGGGTCTTGAAGTGGGCCTGATCACCGAGAAGACGTCCATCGCCAAGGTCCAACCGGTCAAGTTCATCCTGAACTGGGGGCGGCGGTACTCCTTGTGGGTCATGAACTTCGGCCTCGCGTGTTGCGCGATCGAGTTCATCGCCGCTTCCACGGCCAAGAACGACTTCATCCGGCTGGGCGTGATCCCGTTCGCACACGGCCCACGGCAGGCCGACCTGCTGGTGGTCGCGGGCACGCTGACCGACAAGATGGCCCCCGCCCTCAAGCGGGTGTACGAGCAGATGCCCGACCCGAAGTACGTCATCTCGTTCGGCTCCTGCTCCAATTGCGGTGGTCCGTACTGGGACAGCTACTCGGTGACCAAAGGCGTCGACCAGATCGTGCCGATCGACGTCTACGTCCCTGGGTGTCCTCCTCGGCCCGAGGCGCTGCTGCACGGCATCATCACCCTGCAGGACAAGATCAAGCACGAGGACATCCAGGAGAAGTTCAGTCAGGAGGCCGTCGGTGCCGAGCCCGTTGTCTCCTGACGACGCGGGATCGCGTCTGCGGGCCCGGTTCGGCGATGATCTGACCGACGTCACCGAGCAACACGGCCACGCCGTGGCGACGGTGACGCGAGAGCGCTATCACGATCTGTGCAGGTTCCTGCGGGACGAACCCGAGTTCGCGTGTGACTACTGCGACTTCACCGGTGGGGTCGACTTCGGCGATGAAGGGTTCGAGGTCGTCACCCATCTGTTCTCCACCGAGCACCACCACAACATCCGGGTAAAGGTTCGAGTGCCCAAGGACGACGCCGTGCTGCCCACGATCTCGGACCTGTGGTCCACGTGTGACTGGCACGAACGAGAAGTGATCGAGATGTTCGGCGTCCGGTTCGAGGGCCACCCTCAGCCCGTGAAGCTGTTGCTCGCCGAACCGTTCGAGGGCTATCCGCTGCGGAAGGACTTCCCCCTGATGACCCGCGAGGCCAAGCCCTGGCCGGGCGCCTCCGAGGGCGAGGAGGACGAGGACGAGTGATCGCCACCCTCGCCCAGACCGCCCAGGCCGTGCCCACCTCGATCTTCGAAGACATCTCCAGCAACTTCTGGATCGTGCTGATCCTGAAGGCGGTTGCCGTGCTCATGTTCTTCCTGGTCGTGCCCCTCGTGGTGGGGTACATGGAGCACAAAGTGTTGGCGCACATGCAGGCCCGTATGGGTCCCATGGAGGCCGGCGGTTTCCACGGATGGGCGCAGCTGGTCGCCGACGGTGTGAAGTTCATCCAGAAGGAGGACGTGGTGCCGTCCGCTGCCGACAGCACCGTGTTCTCGCTGGCGCCGGCCGTGGCCATGATCCCGTACATCGCGATCTTGGTGGTGCTGCCGTTCAGCGACAGCGCCTTCGCGATCAGCCTCGATGTCGGAGTGTTCTTCATCATGGCCATGTCGAGCGTGTCGGTGATCGGCGTGTTGATGGCCGGTTGGTCCAGCGCCAACAAGTTCTCGTTGATCGGCGCGCTCCGTGCTGCGGCCCAGCTCATCGCCTATGAGCTCCCGCTGGTGCTGGCCTCGGCCGCCGTCGTCATGGTGACCGGCGCCACGTCGATGATCGGGATCGTCGAGGCCCAACAGCACCTGTGGAACGTCGTGCCGCTCTTCCCCATGTTCATCATCTTCATGATCGCGGCGCTCGCCGAACTCACGCGTCCGCCCTTCGACATGCCGATCGCCGACTCCGAGATCATCTTCGGTGCCTACACCGAGTACACCGGCTTGAAATTCGCGTTCTTCCTGCTGGCGGAGTACGGCGGCATCGTGGCGCTCTCCGGCGTCGCGGCGGTGCTCTTCCTGGGTGGCTACCAGGGGTTGCCGGCCATCCCGCTGCCGGGGCCGTTCTGGATGTTCGCGAAGATCGGCGCGTTGTCGTTCATCATCATCTGGTTCCGCGCGACCTACCCGAGGTTGCGTGAAGACCAGCTGCAGCGGTTCGCGTGGCTCGTCCTGATCCCGGTCTCGCTCTTCTGGATCCTGGGCGTCGCCGTGGTCAAGGTCGCGGTCAAGTAGGGGAGGAGGGACGATGCCGAGAGCCGGACACCACGACGAAGAACAAGGGAAGGACCAGCCGGAA
>DATDJD010000323.1:0-4991 GCA_036520695.1 Actinomycetota bacterium | reverse complement strand
TCCTCGACACCGGCGGTGTGTGGACGACGCTCGAGGTCGAGACCGGCCGCCTCGCCGGCGGCCCGGATCACATCCTGGGTGTCGAGCATCTCGTCGAGTGCATACGAGGTGACGCCTCGCCGGTCCTTTCAGCCGATCACGCGATCCACGTGATCGAGATCCTGCACGCTGCCGTTCTGTCGGCGGCCGACGGCTCCACCGTCGATCTGCTGACGTCGTTCGACCTCGGAACCTGACCACACGACTGGACGCAAGGAGGGCTCACGTGAGCGACCCAATCGGTATCGGCGTCGTCGGCGCCGGCATGATCGCGCAGCGCGGGATCCTGCCGCACCTGAGCCAGGACGATGTCCAGGATCGACTGCGGTTGGTCGCCGTATGCGATCCAGCGCCCGGCCGGGCGGACGCCTCGGCAGAGCGGTTCGCGATCGCCACGCCCTACACCTCGTTCGAAGATCTTCTCGCTGACCCAGCCGTCGACGCGGTCTCGATCGCCTCACCGATCGGGTTGCACTTCCAACAGGCGAAGGCGGCGCTCGAGGCGGGCAAGCACGTTCACGTCAACAAGACGATGTCGACGACGGTCGCTGAGGCAGACGAGTTGATCGCCCTGGCGAACGACCGGTCGCTGTCGCTGGTCGCTTCTCCCGGCGAGGTGCTGCGCCCACAGCTGACCGCGATCCGGCAGCTGATCACCCAGGGTGCGATCGGGCAGCTGTGCTGGGGGATCTGTGGCTGTTCCTTGGGCAACTACCACGAAGCCGATGAAGAAGCGGAGCGAACCTCGGTGCCGGGCGGCGTACCGGCCGATCCCAGCTGGTACTTCCGCCGGCCAGGCGGCGGACCCATGTACGACGTCACGGTCTACGCCCTCCACCAGTTGACGAGCGTGCTCGGTCCGGCTCGACGGGTCACCGCGATGTCGGGAACCGTCGTGCCGAGCCGGACGTTCCTCGGCACCGAGATCGTCACAGAGGTCGACGACAACACGATCCAGCTGCTGGACTTCGGCGAAGGGGTCCAGGTGGTCGTCTACGGCACCGCCGCGGGCAACGTGATCGAGGACTTCGCGGCGGGACAGTACTTCGGAACCGAAGGTTCGATCGTCGGACTCCAGATGAACGGCGAACCCATCGAGTTCGAAGGACGTGAGCTCACGACCGACCGCCCGACATGGGATTGGGACGCCCAGATGCGCGTGTTGCCACACGTCGTGGGCTCCCATCGAGCGATCCCTGAGTCGCACGTGTTCGAGGACATCATGCAGTTGGTGGGGCTCGTTCGAGACGGCACGCCCACGCCGGTGACGCCCGAGCATTCGCGACACGTCATCGAGATCATCGAGGCGGGATACCGTGCTGCGGACACCGGCCAGACCCAGGAGCTGCGGACCACTTTCGAGTGGGCCTAACCCGCTAGACGAAGTGGTCTTCGTTGGGGACCGTGCCCGGTGCCCAACCCTCGTAACCCTCGGGGAACTCCCAAGGCGTGCCGTACGTCGGCGCTCGCTTGCGTCCGAGCACCGGGGCTCGCGGCGGCTTCTTGAAGTTGAAGACGTGCTCGAACGAATGCGTGTTCTCGATACGGGGCGTGAGGTAGGGCAGGCCCCAGTTGTCCGAGATGAATCGAAGCGGTGTTGAGAACTCGCCGACCTCGGTGTCGATGATGCCGCGGCGCGTGTACGGGCTGATCGTGAGCAGCGGCACACGGATGCCCAACCCGATGTCGTCGACCTGCGGCGGCACGACCGGGTCGTAGAACCCACCCCACTCGTCCCAGGTGATGAAGATCGCCGTGTGTTCCCACATGTCGGACTTCATGACGGCGTTCACGATGTCGGTGGTCCAGTTGTGGGCTTGGCCGGTGGATTCCGGCGGGTGGTCGGAGAGTTCGAACCTGGGCGTCACCCAGGTGACGGCGGGCAGGTCGTTCGCCTCGATGTCCTTCACCAGCTGGTCGACCGGGCGCATGTGCTGCTGCCACAGATCGGTGTGGAACACCTCGCCGATCCCGTTGTACGCGTTCCAGAAGTAGCCCACCTGGCCAGGCGCGGCGGAGTAGTAGGCCCAATCGACGTCGATCTCGTCGAGCTGCTGGCCGACCGTCTTGAAGGTGAAGCACGTGTCGTGCTTCGTCAGGTTGCCTTCGGCGTCCTTCGTGAACACGAAAACGTCCTCGCCGACGGCATCGCACCCCCAACTCTTGAACGGCTTGCCGTCCACCATGCGAACGCCGATGTTCTCCGGGTTGTCGATCACCCCGCCGGATTGGCCGGCGATGAAGTAATAGTGGTTGGGGTAGGAAGGGCCTGCCGCGCTCGAGAAGAAGTGATCGCTCAACCCGTACTCGCGGGCCCATAGGTAGTAGTTCGGGATCTGGTATTCGTCGAAGACGGAATAGGCGTAGTTGTAGCCGGTCGCCTCGTTGCCGAACCCGTCCATGGCGCCGCCGTTGTAGCAGTTGAGGTGGGCGGCACGATCGTGCGGGATATCGCTGGGCAGCCATTCCGGGCACCGGACGAGCGGCGTCTCCTTGCCGTGCTCCACGCCCACCTCGGTCCGCTCGGTACCGGGGAACTTGCCGAACAGGTTGTTGAAGCTCCGGTTCTCGAGCATCACGTAGATCACGCGCTTGATCGGGGTGTTCGTCTCGATCGTGGGCGTGGGATCGTCGACCTTCACGACCTTGCGGCCACCGGTGCACGAGAACAGCACGCCGCCGGCGACCGCCATCGCCGAAGCCTGCAGGATCCGCCGCCGAGGTACGGGCAGCGGATGCTGCTCACCTCGCTCTTCATCGTGTGTATGCACGCGATCGCTCACCGTTCCAGTTCTACCAGCCATTGGCGTTCCGACGGCCAGGTTCAGGGGTCGTCATGGCTTCGCCACAACGGATGCGTAGGATTCGCCAGGTGCGGAAGGTCTCACTGGTCGTCGTCCTCGCGGTCCTGGTGGCCGGTGTCGCCTACTTCGCCGTCCGCCGAAGCGACGACGGCGCGGCAGCCGCTCCCTCATCCCAGTTCGCGAACTCGCCCGGCTCCTCGGCGCCGGCGTTCACCCCGTCCGCGAGCGTCGTGGCGACCTCGCCGACACCGCCCGCGCTCCCTGCGAACGAGCCGGACACCAAGGGTCCGCCATCGGCGACCTGTGTCGAAGGTTGGGTCACACCTCCGCGCAACACGCCCATGTTCACCGATCCGCTCGGCATCATCCGGCGCACGGTGCCGGTGGATGGCGAGTTCGTGGTGGTGGACCTGCGGACGTTCGTCGGACCCGAATCGCCGCCATCGGTGGGTGAGGGGGCGAAGGGCTACCTCCAGGACATCCGCCGGTGGTACGTGAAGCTCTATGCCGCCGACGATCTGTCCTACCAGGGCAGGTTCTTGGTGGAACAGCGGTTGTTCGGGCGTGGGCTGTCGGCGGTGGCCCCCTACGACACCGAAGGGTTCACCTCGCCCGACTGGGTCGGGTTCCAGTTCGATTCCGCGAGGCCCGAGCCAGTGGCGTATCCGGGTTTGCCCGGGACGTGGTCGGGTGAGCCGTACGACTTCGTGAAGGGCGGGGGCGGGCTCACCAACCCGGGCCTGCCCGATGAGGTCATCGGCTGTATGCGCGGCACCTAGCATCGGACCCAAGCCGTTCGGCGGATGCGCGGAAGGGCGCCGGGTGATTCCATCGGTACATGGACGTCGCTGCTGGCGCACAGGCACGACCGGCAGATCCCCTCGGTCTGTGCTCGTTCCTCTGCGGCATCATCGCGATCGCGATCTCCGCCGTCTTGTGGATGCAACAGGTGAGTCCATCGATCCCGCTCGCGGGATACGGCTACGAGTTGAGCCACGGGGGCGCCTTGTGGGATCAGGCCGTATGGCTCATCTGCATCCTGGGCGGTGGCGCGATGCTGGCGGGGTTCCTGTCCACCATCGGCGGGCGTGCTCGGTGGACCACCTCCGCCGGCATCGCCGCCGGCACGCTCTCGCTGGTCTACCCGGCGTTGGTGCTGTTCGATCTCATCGATGCACCCTTGCGCCCGATCCTGTTCTAGGGCTCGTCGGGGCCGCCTGTCGGCCAGCCGGTGTAGATCGCTGCCCCACGTTTGCGCAACTCGTTGCCGATCACCACACGCTGGATCTCCGAGGTGCCCTCCCAGATGCGGTCGACGCGGAGCTCACGGTATAACCGCTCGACTGGTTGATCCCGCATGTAGCCGCGCCCCCCGAAGATCTGCACGGCCTTGTCGATCACTCGGCCCGCCGTTTCGCTGCACACGAGTTTCACCGCGCTCGCCATGGCGTGGGTCTCCTTGCGTGAGGCACCGCCACGCGCCGCGTCCCAACACACCCGATACAGCAGCGACTTCGCGGCCATGATCTCGGCGGCCATGTCGGCGAGCATGAACTCGATCGCTTGGAACTCCACGATCGCCCTGCCGAACTGCCGACGCTCGCTCGCGAAGTCGAGGCTCAGGTCCAATGCCCGAGCGCTTGCACCCATCGTGCGCGCACCGATCATGATCCGCTCCTCCACGAACCAATCCTTCGTGAGTTCGAACCCCTGTCCTACCTCGCCCAGCACCTGATCGGGACCCAGGCGCACGCCGTCGAACGCGAAGATGGGGTGCTCGAACACGAACGTGTGCGTGTACTTCGGGGTCCGCACCAGCCGTACACCGGGCGCGTCCTTGTCCACCACGAAGACGGTGGCTTTCGCGGGGTCGCCGTCCACGTGTGCATGCACCAGGAAGAAGTCCGCGACATCGCCACTGGTCACGTGCCACTTCTCGCCGTCCAGCACCCAGTCGTCCCCGTCACGGCGAGCGACGGTGGCCACCATCGAGACGTCCGACCCGGCTGCTTCCTCGGTGATCGCGTACGCGTCTCGCCGTTCGCCGCGGATCGCCGGCCGTAGGTAGCGCTCCTTCTGGCCCTCGGTCATCTGTTGCAGGGGTATGGACGGACGCCACGGGATGTCCCAGAGTGCGCCGGTCGCGTG
>DATDJD010000322.1:0-4219 GCA_036520695.1 Actinomycetota bacterium | reverse complement strand
TGGACCAGGATGCCGTGGCTCCCGGCGTCGTCGGCAACCGCCCCTTCGCGGCGTGGTTCGCCGACCGCTGGACGGCTCGCACGGGGAGGCCGTGGAGGATCTCGGTGGCGCAGGGGGTGTTCCAGCTGACGAGCTTGCGGTCGCCGCGCCCGGCGCCCGGTTCGGCCAGACGCGCCGGTCTCGCGGACGCCGGCCTGATGCGGACATGGTTCGATGCGTTCGCCGATGAGGCGCTGCCGCCGGAGTTAGCCGAGCACGCTCGCCAGCTCCGCCGTCTCGACATGCAACTCGACGATTCCCAGGATGCCTCCGGCATCTGGCTGTGGGAGGTCGAAGGTCGACCGGTATCGATGACGGGGTTCACCACGATCCCCGTCGGTGCGCGCATCGGACCCGTCTTCACTCCTGAGGTCGAGCGCGGTCGCGGGTACGCATCCAACCTGGTGGCCCACGCCAGCGCGTGGCACTTGGATCGGCATGCCGACGCCTGCTACCTCTACACCGACCTCGGGAACCCCACCTCGAACAAGATCTACGCCGACCTCGGATACGAGCAGGTGTGCGAGTCGGACAACATCGAGTTCGAGCGGAGCGGCGGCTGACGCCGCGAGGAGGGTCGGCGGTTCAGCACCGAGGCGACGGTGGTGGTCCCTTTCGCGGGATCAGGACGAAGGCCGTTTCACCGGGCTTGACCATGCCGAGGCACTCACGCGCCAGACGCTCCAGCTGGGCTGGGTCGTTGAGCTCGGCGATCCGCGCTTCCAACACCGCGTTGTCGAACGCCAGATCCTTCGTCTGCTGCTCCAGGTGTGAGAGTTCTGCGCGTTGGTCCAACAACGTGCGCAGTGGGGCCACCGACAACGTGAGCACGATCAAGGCCACCACGGCCAAGACCGAAGCGCGCGCAGTGAGCCGCACCCGCCGGGCGCGAGTCGCGCGGGCAGCGCGCTCATGGGAAGCAGCGCGAGCAGCGCGCTCATGGGAAGCAGCGCGGGCAGCGCGCTCATGGGAAGCAGCGCGGGTCGCGCGCACGTCGGAAGGCGCACGACGTGCGCGGGTTCGCCGGTCGGCGGTGGGCGAGGTCGGGGAAGGGACCGTTGAGCTCATGGCCTAGCCGGCTCCTGCCTTCCGCGGGCTGCCGCCGTAGCGGGCCTGCTCGCCGAGCAGTTCCTCGATACGCAAGAGCTGGTTGTATTTGGCGGTGCGCTCGCCTCGACTGGGCGCGCCCGTCTTGATCTGGCCGGCGTTGGTCGCGACGGCGAGATCGGCGATCGTGGTGTCTTCTGTCTCACCGCTGCGGTGGCTCACGACGCTGGTGTAGCCGTTGCGGGTCGCCAGGTCGATCGCTTCGAGGGTCTCGGTGAGCGTGCCGATCTGGTTCACCTTGATCAGGATCGAGTTGGCGACGCCTTCACGGATGCCGCGCGACAGTCGCTCGGTGTTCGTCACGAACAGATCGTCGCCCACCAGCTGCACACGCTCGCCTACCGCACCGGTGAGCGTGGCCCATCCCGTCCAGTCGTCTTGGGCGAGGGCGTCTTCCAGCGACACGATCGGGAACCGGTCCAGCAGATCGGCCCAGTACGCCACCATGTCGTCGGACGAACGGACCTTGCCCTCCAGGTGATAGGCCCCGTCCCGGTAGATCTCCGAGCTGGCGGGGTCCATCGCCAGCCCCATGTCGTCGCCGGGCGTCAGGCCCGCAGCCTCGATCGAGCGGATCAGCCACGTGAGGGCATCGGTGGCGGTCGCGATCTCCGGTGCGAACCCTCCTTCGTCACCGACGCCGGTCGCCAACCCGGCCTCGTGCAACAGGGCTTTGAGCGCGTGGAAGCATTCCACGGCCCACCGCAACCCCTCGGAGAATGAGGAGGCCCCCACCGGCATGAGCATGAACTCCTGTAGTTCCAACTCGTTGTCGGCGTGCATGCCTCCGTTGATCACGTTGCACATGGGCGTCGGCAGCACATGCGCGTTGGGTCCACCCAGATACCGGAACAGCGGCGACCCGTCGGCATCGGCCGCCGCTTTCGCGACCGCCATGGAGACCCCCAGCACGGCATTCGCGCCCAGCGAGGACTTGGTGGCCGTCGCATCGAGTGCGAGCATGACAGCGTCCACGCCGCGTTGGTCGAAGGCATCGAGTCCGGTGAGAGCCTCGGCGATGGGACCGTTGACGTTCGCGACCGCCCCCAGCACGCCCTTGCCACCGAACCGAGCATCGTAGTCGCGAAGTTCCAGCGCCTCGTGCTCACCGGTGGACGCGCCGCTGGGCACGGCGGCTCGGCCGCGTGCACCGTCGTCGAGCCAGACGTCGACCTCGACGGTGGGGTTGCCGCGCGAATCCAAGATCTCGCGGCCGTGGATGGCTTCGATCAGCGACATTCGGGGGACGATGCTACCGGACGCCTCTCAGCCTCCTGGGATTTCCCCGTGTGAGGGCCGTTCGTTCTCGGGGACCCGCATGTACACCCGTGAACGGCCCACCGGATCGAAGCCCATCTTCCGGTACAGGTGCTGTGGCCAGTCGTCTTGGTCGGCGAACAGGAACACCAGGGTCGCACCCGCTGCCTTGGCCTCGCGCACCGCGCGGAGCACCACGTTGCGAGCCACACCCCGGCCACGGAACTCCTCGAGGGTGTTGACGCTCTCCACTTGGGCGACGCCCTCATGCATGTACAGCTCACAGGATCCTGCGATCCGTCCCTCGACCCGCTGGGTGAACAGGATCCCGTCCACCGCGCGCAGCAATGACTCGGCGTGGCCGACGATCTGCTCGGCGACGCTGGGTTCCTTGCCCCATGGCTCGCGGGTGGTGACCTCGAGCTGGAACTCGTGGGCATCCGGCGGGTCGGTGGCTTCGGCGGCCTCCGGTTCGGGTTCGCGATCGGGCTCACGCCGGTGCGCCATGACCACCAACCGGTCGATCACGTAGCCCTGCTCGGCCAAACCGAATGCCAGACGCTCGGCGTCGGCTTCATCGGCGATCTCGATCTCGCGATGGCGCATACCGTCGTAGAGCCGGTCCACCGTTGCGATGACGTCCGAGACGTCGGTATCGCCCAGGGGCCGGTCGGCCAAGATCATGTTGGCGTCGTACTTGGACGGGAACTCATCGTTGAAGAAGGCGGTGCCCCACGCGAGTTCTTCGCTGCGGGTGGAACTGCGTTCGAGCACCCATCGCTGGAGTGCGAAGGCTCGGTCGAGGTCGTGCCGGTCGCTCACGGGCGGTGAGCCTAACGGACCGCTCTCGTGGCGGTCAGTGTCCGATGACCGGCACCGGGTCGGCGTTGGAGCCGCACACCACGACCACGACCCGTTCCTCGGGTTCGGGTCGGTAGGCGCCGGACGTGAGGGCGGCGAGCGCGGTCGCGCCGCCGGGTTCGGCGAGCAGGCGGAGTTCGCCCCAGATCGCCCGTTGCGCCTGCCGGATGTCGTCCTCCGACACCGTGAGGCACCGGTCGACATGGGCGCTGGCAACCTGGAACGCGATATCGCCCACCCGACGGGCACCCAACGAGTCGACAGCGATCCCGCTCACCGGCACCTCGATCGGTTCGCCGGCCTCCAGCGCCGCCCCCAAGCACCGGGAGGTGTCGGGCTCGACGGCCACGATGCGAACCCCGCTCACGAACCACGACGCGATCCCTGCGATCAATCCGCCGCCGCCCACGCTCACCACGACCGTCTCGACGCCAGGCACCTGCTGAGAGAGCTCAAGCCCGATCGTGCCTTGGCCGGCGACGACCTCCGGTTGGTCATAGGGGTGCATCCAGACGGCGCCGGTCTCGCTCCGACGCGCCGCGGCGGCTGCGGCTGCGTCGTCGTACACGCCGTCGACCACCGTCACGTCCGCACCGCTCGCCCGGACCCGTTCGATCTTCGCGGTCGGCGATGTCGCCGGGACGAAGATCTCGGCGTGGAAGCCGAGCGTGTGAGCTGCGTGGCCCACCGCCAACCCGAAGTTGCCGCCGCTCGCCGCAACCACACCGGCTTCGCCCACGTCCGCCGTGAGCATCCGGTTGAAAGCACCGCGTGGCTTGAAGGACCCGGTCACTTGCAGCAGTTCAAGCTTGAGGGAGAGAGGAACATCGACACCGAACGTCCCCGTCGCGACGTCCAGCACCGGCGTTCGACGGATGTGCCGCGAGACGCGCTGGTGCGCCGCTTCGATGTCGTCGCGGCCGGGCATCCTTCGAGGCTCCGTGGTCAGGGTGCT
>DATDJD010000321.1:0-3052 GCA_036520695.1 Actinomycetota bacterium | reverse complement strand
GTGCCGTGGATCCCGCACGCGCTCGACCGCATGGCGAGCGGTGCCATGCACCGGACGATGTTGATCGCGAAGGGCTCGTTGTTCCTGGGCCGGCTCACCCGGCTCTGGGACGGCGTGTCCGTGACACTCGAGAGCTAGGAGATGACCCCATGATCGAAGCCACCGTCGAGACCTTCGACGACCTTGCCGCCGACGGCCATGTACTGGTCGATATCTGGGGGCCACAATGCCAGCCATGCTTGGCCCTGATGCCCGCGGTCGAAGCGCTCGCTGAGACCTACAGCGATCAGGTGCGCTTCGTGAAGGTCAATGCTCCGGAGAACCGGAAGATCTGCCGTGACCTGCGTGTGGCGGGGTTGCCCGCCTACGTGACGATGCGTGACGGCGTCGAGGTCGAGCGGCTCACGAGCAACGCCACGACTCCCGAACAGATCGAGGAGATGATCGTTCGCCTGTTGAACGGCGCACCCGCAGTCGGCCCGCCTGTCCCCGAACACCTGCGCCAAAAGGCCGATCGACGCCCATGAACCGACGACACGAACCGACCGAAGGAGGTGACCCACACATGGAACTGCGAGGCAAGAAGGTGATCGCCCTCGGTGAACGCGACAGCGTCCCCGGCGAAGCCATCGCCGAGGTCGCGAAGAGCGCCGGCGCCGAGGTGATCGAGATCCGCACGGAGTGCTTCGTCTGAACGGCGTCCGGCGCCATGGACCCGGACAACCAGGCACTGATCAAGCGGATCGTCGATGAGATCGGTGGTGACGACATCGTGGTGATGCTCGGAGCCGCCGATGCGGAAGCCGTCGAAGTGGCGGCGGAGACGGTCCGAGACGGTGATCCTGCGTGGGTCGGTCCATTGGCGGGGGTTCAGTTGGGACTCCCGGTGCTGCACGTGTTCGAAGACGAAGTCAAAGAGCAAGCCGATGATGCCGTGTACGAAGAGCAGATCGGCTTCTTCGAGATGACCTTGGACGTCGATGGAGTGAACGCTGCGATGAAACGGGCGAGAGGAGAGACGTGAGCGCCTATCCCACCGAGCCGGTGTTCCCTCGGACGGTCTTCCGGGAACTGGCGCGGCCGCTCCAGCATCCGGAGGCACTGTGTTGGGATCCGGTGACCCAACGCATCTACTGCGGCGGCGAAGGCGGACAGATCTACGGCGTCACGCTCGAGGGGACGATCAGCGAGGTCGCCAACACCGGTGGCAGCGTGCTCGGGATAGCGGTAGACGCCCGAGGTCGTGTGTACGCGTGCGATTGGCATCGGCGGGAGGTGGTCAAGGTGGACCCGGCGACCGGTTCGGTCGAGATGTACACCGCGGGTGCCCCCGACCTCCCGATCGACGATCCCAACTCGCCCGTGTTCGCCGAGGACGGCACGATGTACGTCACGGGTTCTGAGAACCCCGCGATCTTCCGCGTCCTGCCCGACCGGACCACCACGGTGTGGACGACCCAGGTGGGCGGCTATCCCAACGGCATCACGCTGACCCCCGCAGGCGACGCAGTCGTCGTCGCTCAATCGCACCCGGATGATTTCGACGGCGGCAGGGTCTGGCGCATCCCCATCGAGGCCGACGGGTCGGCCGGCGACGCGCAGGTGGTCGCGGAACTCTTCCACACGGTCCCTGACGGCGTGGCGTACGACGACGAGGGTCGCCTCTACGTCCCGCACTACACGCCCGATCGCATCGACCGCGTCCTGCCTGACGGCACGGTCGAGACCCTCGTCGAGGATTGGGAGGCGATCCACCTCAACGCCCCCACCAACGTGGCCTTCTGCGGTCCGGACCTGTCGCTGATCGCCGCCGCGTGCGTCGGTGAGGAGTTCCTCGCGATCGCCGATCTTGGCGTGCAGGGCTGCCCGCTCCGGCGCCCCGACCTTCCCTAGCTCGGTGCGTCGCGGTCCAAGAGCGAGGCCGGTTCACGCGGCGGTGCGGCGGCGACCTCATCGATCGCGTCGGCGACCTGGCGGCACGACCAACGGAACAGATCCTCGGGCATGTCGATCGCCGGTTGCATCCGATAGACCCACTTGCCCCACTGGGTGATGCCCAGGACGCCTCGTCGCACGGCGCCGTTGTGGACCTCGCGATGGAAGGCCGGCGCGGGTTTGATCGACACGCGATCCTGCACGAACTCGATCCCGACGTACGCGCCCGCAGCGCGGATCTCGCCGACCTGTTCGTGTCGCTCGACCACGGGGGCGAACTCCTCCAACGCGATGGCTTCCAGTCGAAGGGCGTTCTCGAGGGCACCTGAGTCGAGGATCGCGTCGATGTTCGCGAGTGCTCCCGCCGCTGCGGCAGGCGTCCACGCGAACGTCCCACCGAGATGCAGCGACGAGTTCGCCATGACGTCCTCGGTGCCCAGGACCGCCGCGATCGGCTGTCCACCGCCCGCGAACCCTTTGCCCAACAACAGGATGTCGGGCTCGAGTCCGAACAGCTCGGCGGCGAACATCGTCCCGCACCGGCCCATGCACGTCTGGACCTCGTCCAGGATCAGCTTCCAGCCCCATCGCCGGCACATCGCGGAGAGCCGGTCCCAGAACCCCTGCGACGGGACCAGGATGCCGCCCTCGCCCAGGACCGGTTCGATCAAGACGCCCGCGATCTGGGTGGGCTCGACCTGGTGGACCAGCACCCACTCCTCCAAGTAGTCCAGGTAGAGCTCGTCGTCGAAGGGGCCGGCACCTGGGTGGAACGGAGCGCGGAACCGGTTGGGGTAGGGCGCGAAGACCAACCCCGCGACGTACTGCGCGTGCTGGGTCGGCACTTCGGAAAGGTCGGTGGAGATCCCGGCGGTGAGGTAGGTGGATTCGCCGTGGTACTGCCCGTAGAACGTCAAGATCATGGGGCGGCCGGTGGCTTCGCGGGCGAGTTTCACGCCGGCTTCCACGGCGAGCGTGCCGCTGACACCCATCGACACGCGGGTGAGGCCCGGGGGTGCGATCTGCACCAGACGTTCGGCGAGCTCCACGACGGGCTCGCTCGCGATGTAGTTGCTGATCTCCATGCCGTAGCGCAGCTGCGCGTCGATCACCGCTC
>DATDJD010000320.1:0-11065 GCA_036520695.1 Actinomycetota bacterium | reverse complement strand
GCGTCCGTCACGGCCTGGGCCACCAGTTCGTACCCGCGCGGGTTGAAGTGGAGCCCGTCGGTGGCACGGATCAGTTCCGCCTGCCCGTCGTGGCGGTAGAAGTCGGTGTAGTCGCCGCCCGGCGTGGCGAACCGATCCCATGTATCGATGTACACCGCGTTGGGGGTGCGTTCGATCACTCGCTCGAAGATCTCGTTCTGGCGCCGCATCACGGGCCATCGATCCTTCTTGGAGACGATCGGTAGCCCGACCCAGGCGACGTGGGCACCACCGTCGACGGCGATCCGGGTCATCTCTTCGACCCGCTCCTCGTAGCCCCTGGGCCACTCGTAGCTGCCGATCTCAGCGGCGGTTTGTCCCCCGGGTGTCTGCAGGCTCTGGTTGTCGTTGTCGCCGATCATCACGATCACCAGATCGGGCCGGTATCCCTCCTCGATCTCCTTCATGCCCCCGAGCCAATCGAAATAGTCGAGCCGTGCGAGGCCGGTGGAGATCCGGCCTTGCTTCGACACGCGGACCAACGAGGGCTGGAACTCGCGTTCCATGTACACGCCGAGGCCCTGCGAGAGCGAGTCACCGACGACGACCACCCGCAGCTTGTCCTTCGGCGTGGGTTTGCGGATCGGCGTGGTCTGGGTGACCGGCCCCTGGGGAGTGGGGGACAACGACGCGCCGGGGGCGATCGAAGGGACCACGATGTCGCCGATGTCGCCACCGGCGGCGGCATCGGGATCCTTGCCCAGGGCGCTGGAGACCCCGTCGGTGAGCGTGGTGAGTTGCAGGACGTTGCTGATGGCAGCCAACGGGCCGAGCACCCACAGCGACACGGTTCGACGCGTGCCGAGCGGCTGGGCTTCCGAGGCGCGCTTCAGCGTGGGTGCGTACAACAGTGCCCACACGAGCAGGCACACCAGCATGGCGATGAGCACCTTGCCGGCGGGCATCGTGTGGCGCCCTTCCGGCGAAGGCTTGGAAGGCGGCGTGGTGTGGTCGGTATCCGTCGTGGCCATGTCGTGTCGGTCTCGATCTCGATCAGAACTGGAAGTAGATGAACGGTGCGACCCCCGTGGGACCGAGCGTCGCGATCACGAACAGCGCCCCCGCGAACAGCAGCCCCAAGACCGCGGGGTGGAGCACGGACAAGCGCTTCTGGACCTCGAGTGCGGGGGCCGGTGGGGCGTATTGCAACGCGAGCATGAGCCCGATCGAACCCACCACCACGACGTTCACGAGCTCTGGAGCGGTTCCCCAGCCCACGAAGAGTCTACCGAGCATCGTGAACGCGGTGGCCATGGAGTCGGAGCGGAAGAACACCCACCCGATACACACGAGCGCGAACGTCGACACGCGTTGTCCCAACAACAACAGCGGCGTCTCGGCGCGTTGCGGCAGATGCGTGCGCTTGTACGCGCCGATCACCTGGCCCACTCCGTGGTAGAAGCCCCAGAAGATGAACGTCCACGCGGCGCCGTGCCACAACCCGCCGAGCACCATCGTCAACAGGAGGTTGATGTAGGTGCGCGTCTCGCCCTTCTGGGAACCACCGAGCGGGATGTACAGGTAGTCGCGGAGCCACCGCGACAGCGTGATGTGCCATCGTCGCCAGAAGTCCTGCAGCGACCGTGCCGAGTACGGCCGGTCGAAGTTCTGCGGGAATTGGAAGCCCAGCAGCTTCGCGAGACCGATCGCGATATCGGTGTACCCGCTGAAGTCCGAATAGATCACGATCGCGAACGCCAGGATCGCGAACAGCACGTCGATCGCGCCGTACCGTGACGGATCGCCGAACACCGGCGTGACCATCGTGGTGGTGAGGTAGCTAGAGATGACCACCTTCTTGAACAGACCGCCGAAGATCAACCACGATGCGCCGGCGACGTCGACGTGCCGGGGATCGCGCCGGATGTCCAACTGGGGGATCAACTCGTCGGGTCGCACGATCGGCCCTGCCACGAGGTGGGGGAAGAACGACAAGTACAGGAAGAGATCGATCCAGCTGGAGGGTTCGGCACGGCCTCGATACACGTCGACGACGTAGCTCACCGCCATGAACGAGAAGAACGAGATGCCCACCGGCAGGATCAGCTGGAGCAGCGGCAGGCCGACGTTGATGCCCAGCGAATCAGCAGTGTTGGCCAGGTTCAATGAGAAGAACCCGTAGTACTTGAAGTACACGAGTGGCAGCAGGGTCAGCGCCACCGCGAACGCCATCGTCAGCCGGCGCGCCTTCTCTCGTTCTTGGCGTGCCACGGCAAGGGCTCCCAGTTGTGAGATGGCCGAGACGCCGGCGAGCAGCCACACGAAATGCACGTCCCACCACGCGTAGAAGATGTAGCTGGCCCCGATCATGAACAGCTTCCAGGGCAGGGGTTTAGGGTTGAGTAGCCAGTGGCCCAGGAACACCAGGGCGAAGAAGATGGCGAAGTCGACGGTCGGGAAGAGCATCGCCGAGCATCCTAATCGGCGATCGAGACCTCGCGGAGTCTGCGCTCGAGGAAGACCCGCTCGGCGTCGTTGGTCACCAGAGCCAAGGCTTCGCGGTAGGCGGCGGCGGACTCTGGGAGCCGATCGAGGCGGCGCAGGACATCGCCCCTGGCCGAGTGGAAGAGGTGGTAGGTCGCCAGTTCCTCGCTGAGTGCATCCATGTGCGTGAGGGCAGCCGCCGGGCCGTCGGCCATGGAGATCGCTACGGCTCGGTTCAGATCGACGACCGGGGATGGTGCGGTTGCCGCGAGCGCGCTGTAGAGGCTGGCGATCTGCGGCCAGTCGGTGTCTTCGGGCCGGGGTGCACGGGCGTGCAGGGCGGCGATCGCAGACTGCAGTTGGTAGGGACCGGGAGCACGGTGTTCGATCGCGCGGTCGAGCACCGCGAGGCCCTCGTCGATCATCGCCTGGTCCCATCCCGCACGGTCCTGATCTTCCATCAGGACGAGGGCACCATCTGCGTCGGTCCGGGTCGCTCGACGAGAGTGATGCAGCAGCATCAGTGCGAGCAGACCCAGCGCCTCAGGTTGGTCCGGCAGGAGCTGATCCACGATCCGCGTCATCCAGATGGCCTCCTCACACAGTTCCGTGCGAACCAAGTCGTCACCAGACGTCGCGCTGTATCCCTCGTTGAAGATCAGATACAGCACCGCCAAGACCCCGACGAGGCGCTCTGCGAGCAGCTCTCGCGGGGGCACCCGGTACGGGATGCCCGAGCCCGAGATCTTCCTCTTGGCTCGGACCAATCGCTGGGCGACCGTCGGTTCTGACACCAGGAAGGCGCGGGCGATCTCCCGAGTGGAGAGCCCGCCGACGGTTCGCAGGGTCAGGGCCACCCTGGCCTCAACGGGCAGCGCCGGGTGGCAGCACGTGAAGATCAGGCGCAGTCGGTCGTCGGGGATCTCAGGCATGTCCTCACCGATCGCATCGAGGGCGCGAACCCGCTCGGCGAGCTCGGCTTTGGAACGACCCGACGCTGCTCGCCGCAGGCGGTCGATCGCACGGTTGCGTGCGGTGGTAGTGATCCACGCACCCGGATTGTCCGGGATCCCGTCGGTCGGCCAGCGTTCCAGGGCAGTCACGAACGCATCCTGCACGGCCTCTTCGGCCAGGTCGAAGTCGCCGATCGCGCGGATCAAGGTCGCCACCGCCCGCCCAGATTCGCGGCGGAAGAGGCGATCGATCGCCTCGTCCGATCGCTCGTTCACCCCTGTGGCATCGAATCGGGGAGTTCGGCGATCGGTCGCAGCTCGATCGTGCCTGTCTGGGCTCCGGGACACCTGCCGGCCGCCTCGATCGCCTCGTCGAGGTCGGCGACGTCGAGGAGGTAGTAGCCGCCCAGCGTCTCCTTCGTCTCGGCGAAGGGACCGTCGGTCACGACCCGCTCACCGTTCTGCAGCCGGACGCAGGTGGCCTGGTCGATGTCCTCGAGCGCGTCGCCCGCCTTCATCCACCCTTTGCCTTGCAGCCATGTCGTGTAGTCGAACCACCCCTTCATGTTCGCGTTCTGCTCGTCCTCGGTCATCTCCGCGAACGCGGCCATGTCCCCATAGATCAACAGCATGTATTGCATGACGTCTCCCTCACTCGCTCACGGAGCTCCGATGCGTCCGTCACTCAGGCGACGAACGACACGAGCCGATCTCGACATCTTGCCCCAAAGCGCCGGTGCAGGTGCGTGCCGACTAGGCTTGCCCGCATGCCGCAGAACGATCCCTTGGACTTCTTGCAGGTCGATGCCCAACTCTCCGACGAAGAACGCACGGTGCGTGACCGCGTGCAGGCCTTCGTTGCCGAGCACGTGTTGCCGAACATCGAAGGGTGGTTCGAACGGGGCGAGTTCCCCTTGGAGCTGTCGGAGGGGTTCGGCGAACTCGGCGTCTTGGGGATGCACCTGGACGGCTACGGCTGTGCCGGTTCCTCTGCGGTGGAGTACGGCATCGCGAACCGTGAGATCGAGTACGGCGATTCCGGGCTTCGTTCGTTCGTCAGCGTGCAGGGGTCGCTGGCGATGTTCCCGATCCATGCCTACGGCAGCGAGGAGCAGAAGCAGGCGTGGCTGCCACGCATGGCGACCGGCGAGGCGATCGGCTGCTTCGCGCTCACCGAACCCGAAGCCGGATCCGACCCCGCCGCCATGACGACCACGGCCCGCCGTGACGGGTCGGATTGGATCCTGAGCGGACACAAGAGATGGAACACGAACGGATGGGTCAGCCACGTCGCGATCGTCTGGGCGAAGGACGAAGCCGGGGTCGTGCGCGGGTTCATCGTGCCCTCAGACACACCGGGGGTCGAGTTCCGGGAGTTGGAGCACGCGTGGTCCTTACGTGCCGCCGCCCGCTCTGAGCTGTTCCTTCGTGACGTGCGTCTCCCTGCCGACGCGGTATTGCCGGGCGTTGAAGGCATGAAGGGTCCGCTGTCGTGTCTCACGGAGGCCCGGTTCGGCATCGCGTGGGGGACCGTCGGTGCGGCCCGCGCCTGTTTCGAGGCTGCCCTCGAACATGCGAAGACCAGGGTGCAGTTCGGCAAGCCGATCGGTTCGTTTCAACTGATCCAGGCGAAGTTGACCGAGATGGCGTTGGAACTGAACAAGGCTTCCCTGCTGGCGCTGCATCTGGGGCGCATGAAGGACGAGGGCACCGCGACCCACGAGCAGATCAGCATGGCCAAGCTCAACAACGCGCGGTCGGCGCTGGCGACCGCCCGGGAAGCCCGGGGCGTGCTGGGTGCGAACGGCATCACGTTCGACACACCGGTGATCCGCCACATGAACAACCTGGAGTCGGTGATCACCTACGAAGGCACCGAGGAGATCCACACCCTCATCGTGGGTGCCGCGCTCACCGGCCTCCGCGCGTTCGACTGAGGGCGAAGGTAGCCTGAACCCGAGAGCGACGAGCCACGACAGAACGAACCCAAAGGAGATTTCGATGACACGTGACACCGAGTGGGCTGTGTTCGAGAAGGCATGTGAGATCACGGCGTCGGCCGTGCGAGGCACGATCAGCGGCACCGACGGCCAGCGGGCGTCGTTCGTGGGTGAGGTCTTCCGCGAGGTGCACACGGCGTTGAAGCAGGCCGCGGAAGAGATGATGGACAAGAACGCGAAGGCCGGGTTCTAGAGCTGCTCGTGGGGGGTCAGGTCGCGCATAGAGACGACGCCCACGACCCGTCCACCCTCCAACACCGGCATGTGGCGGAACCCGAAGGCGAACATCGAGGACAGCCCTTCATGGGTGTCGGCATCGGGCCCGATCGTGGTCGGATCCGACGTCATGAACGAACCCACCTGATGATGTTCAGCGTCGAACTCGGACGCCACGGCACGCAGCACGTCCCGCTCGGTGAAGATGCCGACCAGCGTGTCGCCCTCCATCACCAGGGCCGAGCCCACCTTCGTGGTGCTCATGATCGTGGCGGCCTCGGCGACCGTGGTGGCCGGGGTCACCTGCACCATCTCGGTGCTCATCACTTCTCGGATCGTGGTCATGGACCCTCCTGCGACTGAGCCTAGCCCGAGCGCGGCCCGGCGGGAAGCGCTCCTGGCCTGGTACCGGCCGCGCACCCGAGCCTACCCGTGGCGGCGGAAGCGGCCCGATCCGTACTCGGTGTTGGTGAGCGAGTTCATGCTGCAACAGACACAGGCATCGCGGGTCGCGCCGGTGTTCGAGGCGTTCATGACGCGGTTCCCGACGGTGGATGCCCTTGCAACAGCGTCTCGAGCCGACGTCCTGCGCGCGTGGGGCGGCCTGGGTTACCCGCGCCGTGCGGTGGCCCTCCACGGATCCGCTCAGGTGGTGCTCCGTGAGCACGGAGGCGTCGTCCCGGATGGGCTCTCGTCCCTTCGCGCGCTCCCGGGGGTGGGGGAGTACACGGCCGCAGCCGTCGCGAGTCTGGCCTACGGTGTGCCGGTCGCTGCGGTAGACACCAACGTGCGACGGATCTGGGCCCGTGTGGTGCACGGCGCCGAGCCCGATGAGGTCGCACCGGCGCGGCTGCGTGAGGATGCCCAATCGTGGCTGGCTCCGCACGATCCCGCGTCGTGGAACCAAGCGATGTTCGATCTGGGACGTACGCTCTGCCGTCCGTCGCCGAGGTGCCAGGAGTGTCCGATGCGTCGCTGGTGCAGGTTCGCTGCTGCGGGACGAACAGGCCGACCTTCCCCACGGCGCCAAGCGCCCTTCGAAGGCTCACTGCGACAGGTGCGTGGCGCCGTGCTCGCTCATCTGCGTGAACGATCGCCGGTCACGGTCGCGACCGTGACGGGATCGACCGGGTTCGCCGCCGAACGGGTCGTCGATGCGATCCGAGGCTTGGTCCACGACGGTGTGGTGCACGCCTCGCCCGCCGCGCTCCAAGGCAACCCCCGCGCCAGGATCTCGCTCCCCCTGGACCTAGACTCGGCGCCGTGAGCAAGCCCGCGATCGGCCGCGTTCCCGAGTCATCCCCAGCGCCGGGAGCTCGGCCGTGACGGGCGCTCACCGAGGTCAGCGTCCTTCTCCCTCCCTGACGGCTCTGGCGGTCGGCCTTGGTGCGGTGATCCTCGTGGGCTTGATCGTGCTCTGGCCGGGAGCGGTTGAGATCCCGGAGGGCGCGGGTGCGCTCCGCCGTGGAGAGATCGTGCACGCGACGGTGATGACGGTCGAAACTGCCCCTTGCGGGTCCGCGGGCGAGGGATCACCCGACGATGCAGGCGGCCCCAGTTGTCGCCGGTTCACCCTTCGCATCGATGAAGGCAGGGACGTGGGCTCGACCACCGTCATCGAGCTTCCGGATCTCGAGACCAGCCCGGATCTCAAGATCGACGAGCAGGTGCTGCTGGAGCGGCCCCCGGTGGAGATCCCTGGCACGCCCTACCTGTTCTACGATCGGATCAGGACACCCCCTTTGTTCTGGCTGGCTGCGATCTTCGCGATCCTGGTGGTTCTGCTGGGGCGGTTGAAAGGTCTGGCTGCCCTGGCGGGGTTGGCGATCTCGATCGCGCTCCTGCTCGTTTTCATCATCCCGGCGATCCTGGATGGGAGCCCCCCGGTGATGGTGGCATCGGTCGGGGCAGGAGCGATCGCCTACGTCGTCCTCTACGTCGCTCACGGGTTCACCAGCCGAACCACCGTGGCCCTCGTGGGGACGCTCGCGGGCGTCGGACTCACGCTGACGCTGTCACTACTCTGGGTGCCGTTCGCTCATCTCGCGGGCCTTGCGGCGGAGAGCTCGTACATCATCCAGGCGGTCGGTGTCGAGGTGGATCTGGCGGGGCTCCTGTTGGCCGGCATCGTGATCGGGGCGCTCGGCGCGATCGATGATGTCGCCGTCACGCAGGCCTCGGCGGTATGGGAACTGCGCGCAGCCGATCCAGACCTGAGGTCCTCGGAGCTGTTCAGGGCCGGGATGCGCGTTGGGCGCGACCATGTGGGGTCGATCGTGAACACCTTGGCACTCGCGTACGCCGGCGCTTCACTTCCGCTGCTGATCCTGTTCCAACTGTCGCAGCAGCCATTGGGCAGCTTGATCGGCAGTGAGGTCGTCGCGACCGAGATCGTGCGCACCTTGGTTGGTTCGATGGGGCTGATCGCAGCGATGCCGATCACGACCTGGCTTGCCTCTCGCATCGCAGCCACTGAACCACCGGACGCACCGGGTTCCGTCCACGCCCACTAGTGGCGGCGCCACGCTTCGATCCGCAGATGACACGGACCGCGCCCGTTGACACCCCCTACACCTCTCCGCTAACTTAGTCTAAGACTGATTCTCAGAGTTATTACTGTTCTTGCAACATGAACGGAGTGGAACGAAGGGATCCGATGACCAGAGTCCAGCACCGCACCCGGTACCTTCCGATCATCGGAGTGGGCACCGCTCTGATGCTCGCCGCGGTTGCATGCACCTCGAGCGGGGACACGGCGGATGGTGCGTCCGACGACTCTGAACCGATCACGGTTGCGACCGCCTTCTATCCGTTGGCGGCAGCGGCCGAGGCGGTGGGTGGCGACTGCGTCGAAGTCGTCAACCTGACGCCTCCGGGTGTGGAGCCACATGATCTCGAACTTACTCCCGACGATGTGGAAGCGATCGGGTCGGCCGATCTGATCCTGTACTTGGGTTCAGGTTTCCAGCCCGCGGTGGAGGATTCCCTCGGCGATGCACAGGGGAGAACGGTTGACATCCTTACCCTGGTCGACACCGCGCCCGCGCCACCATCCGAATCTGAGGAAGGCTTGCTTGTCGACCCGCATGTCTGGCTCGATCCAGGCCTTTGGGCCGAAGCGGTGCAGCAGATCCCTCGGGTGATGGCTGACGTCGCGCCTCATGCAAGTTGTGACTTCTCCGCGAACGCCAGATCCTATGGAGCTGAACTCTCGGCCATCGACGAGGAGTTCACGACGGCGCTCAACGGGTGCCAGGTCGAAGTCATCGTGACTAACCACGCGGCGTTCGGCTACCTGGCGTCGGCCTACGGGCTGACCCAAGAAGCGATCTCGGGGCTCGAACCTGATGCCGAGCCCACTCCAGCTCGACTTGCGGAACTCAAGGATCTGGTTGACGCCAACGGTGTTACCACGATCTTCAGTGAAGATCTCGTCTCGCCCGAGGTAGCGCAAACCCTGGCTGACGAAGCGGATGTCGACACCGCCACACTCAATACCCTGGAAGGGTTGACCCCTGAACAGGTCGACGCCGGGGAGGATTATGCTTCGGTCATGAGAACCAACCTCGACACGCTCGAAGCATCCCTTGGCTGTTCGTAACAACGACGATGCCCAGCGAGGTTCCTCGGTCGACCCAGCCGCGGCACCCCTGCTGACTGCCTCAGGCGTGTCATTCTCGTATGGGCGCAATCTCGTGCTCGAGGATGTCTCGCTCAAGGTTCAGCCCGGCGAATTCGTCGCGTTGGTGGGGCCGAACGGATCCGGGAAGTCCACCCTGTTGAAGGTGCTGCTGGGCTCACTCACGCCGCAACGAGGATCGGTCAGCCTGCTGGGGAACGAGCCTTCGGATCTTCGGGATCCCTGGCGTCTCGGATACGTGCCCCAGCGACCCTCCTTGGCCTCGGAGGTCCCGGCCACTGTGGAAGAGATCGTGGCGGCCGGGCGGCTGGCCCGGCGTGGTTGGTGGCGCCGTCCCTCAGGCGACGATCACGGCGCCGTGCGTCACGCGATCGGTTCGGTGGGTCTTGGCGAGTTGGCGCTTCGACCGATCAACCAGCTGTCGGGAGGCCAGCAGCAACGCGCGTTCATCGCTCGTGCGTTCGCCAGCGAGCCCGACCTATTGGTGTTGGACGAGCCCATCGCCGGCGTCGATGCCGGATCGCAGGCTCTGTTCCGCGACTCGCTCGCCCACCTGGTCGCTGATCACGGCGCAGGGGTGTTGCTGGTTTCACACGAACTCTCAGCCGTGGCTCACGATCTCGATCGCGTCATCGTGTTGAAACGTCGGGTGCTGTTCGACGGTCCGCCGTCCGAGTTCACCGCCGGCGGCGTGAACCTGGGCGTGCACCGCCAAGATCTCCCGTTGTGGCTCGAGGGCCTCACGTGATGGTGGAAGTGGTCGCCGTGAACCTGCCGTATCCCTTCGAGCTCTCGTTCATGCAGCGTGCATTGGTCGCATGCGTGGTGGTCGGTGTGTTCGCACCCATGATCGGCACCTTCCTGGTGCAGAAACGCATGTCGCTCATCGGTGACGGGATCGGTCATATCGCGTTCGCCGGCGTTGGTGCCGGTCTGATCGCAGGTGTCTGGCCGATCTGGACAGCGTTGGTCTTCGCGGTGGCGGGTTCGCTCGGGGTCGAGTGGCTCCGAGCCCGGCGCCGGGCTTCGGGCGATCTCGCCCTGGCCCTGTTCTTCTACTCGGGGATCGCGTTGGGCGTGGTGCTCGTGAGCATCGGTGGTGGTCTGAATGCCAGCATCCTCAGCTACCTGTTCGGCCAACCGCTCACCGTGAACCGCGAGGAGGTCGCAGTCATCGTGGGACTGGGGGCGCTGATCGTCATGGCGATGCTCGCTTTGGGGCGTGCCTTGTTCGCGGTGGTCAGCGACGAGGAGTGGGCCCGCGTGTCGGGGCTGCCGGTCGGAGCGCTGAACAACGTGCTGGCCGTGCTCGTGGCGCTGGCGGTGGTGGCGGCGATGCAGATCGTCGGCATCCTGCTGATCGCCGCGATGATGGTGTTGCCGGTTGCCGGCGGTCAGCTGCTCGCCCGTTCGTTCAGAGGAACGATGCGGTGGTCGGTCGCGATCGGCGTCGTTTCGAGCGTGGTGGGTCTCGGGGCCGCCCGCATCTGGGATCTGGCGCCGGGTGGCACGATCGTGCTGATCGCGGCGGGCACGTTCATGGCGATCGCGCTCGTCACCCGCCGTCGTGACACCTCAGTGGTCTTCCCGGAACCCGCCGATCCAGGGCACCTGGCCGAGGATCTAGGGCCTGAGGAGGCCAACGTATGATTGCCGCCATGGCCCTCGACATGCACTCGGTGGTGGGCGAACGTCTCCACGCGATCGGGCAGCGATACACCGCGAAGCGACGGGATCTGGTCTCGACCCTGGAGCGGGCCAACAAACCGCTCTCGACCGGCGAGATCCTGAAC
>DATDJD010000319.1:0-9004 GCA_036520695.1 Actinomycetota bacterium | reverse complement strand
GAGCGGACCGTCGGGGAACGCCAACTCGGCGATGAACAGCGCAACGGTGAATCCGATCCCCGCCGTGAAACCCATGCCGGCCAGGTCGCCCCACCCCACATCCTCGGGGAGGCGTCCGAGCCCGGTCTTGGTGGCGGCGATCGACCCAAGAGCCACCCCGAGTGGTTTGCCAAGCACCAAGCCCAGGAAGATGCCGATGCCGACCGCCCCGGTCGCCGCGTCGGTGATCGAACGTACCGACAACTGCACGCCCGCGTTGGCCAACGCGAACAACGGCAGGATCACGAAACTGGTCCACGGCAGGAGCGCATGCTCGGTGCGAGCCATCGGCGAGACAGCTTCGCGAGAGAGCCACGCCAAGCGCATCCACCAATGGTCGTCGGCGTCGGGAGGATCGGGTTCATCTTCGGTCTCGTCGGCGATCCGGTGCGCTTCAGCGCTCACTGCCTTGGGGCGCTGGAGTGGGACCGCCGGGGTCACCAACCCAAGCACCACGCCGGCGATCGTGGGGTGGATCCCCGCTCGGTACGTCAGGTACCACAGGATCACCCCCAACGCCACGTACAACACCTGTGCGCGCACGTGTTCGCGGGCAGCCACGACCACGAGCACCACGACGAGCACTGCACCGGCCAGGGCTCCCCACTCGATGCCGCCCGTGTAGAAGATCGCGATCACCAGGATGGCGCCGATGTCGTCGGCGATCGCGAGCGTCAGCAGCAGTGGCTTCAGGGTCGGCGGCGCGTACCTCGCGGCCAAGGTCAAGGCGCCCAACGCGAACGCGATGTCGGTGGCCATCGGGATGCCCCAGCCCCGTCCGGTCTCGCCCCCACCGGCCACCGCCAGGTACACCAGCGCGGGCACCGCCATCCCTCCGATCGCGGCCATCACCGGCAGGATCGCGGCACGGAGTCGCCGTAACTCTCCGGAGATCACCTCACGCTTGATCTCGAGACCGACCACCAGGAAGAACAGCGCCATCAAGCCGTCGTTCACCCAGAACCGCAGATCCTTGTCCAGGTCCAGCGCGTCACCGATCTGCAGCGACAGATGGGTCTCCCACAGCCGAGCGTACGACTCGCTCCACGGCGAGTTGGCCCACAGGAGCGCCACCACCACTGCGCCGAGCAGCAGGACGCTGCCCGCGATCGATGTATCCAGGAACTCCTGGAGCGGACGAAGGACGGTTCGAGGAACCAAGCCGTCGGACCGCGCCCACGGCATACGGATATGGGTGTCGTCCGGCTCTCTCGGCGGACCCGGCTTGACCTCGTTCATGCCTGCAGCGCATCTTCCCACGTCGAGACCTTCACGGAACCGTCACGCCGATGTGATTGGCGACCACTGCACCCACCGGTAGGCTCGCAACGTTTTGGCAGAAGGCCAGCACACTCCCTCGTCTCCCCGGAAGATCCCGCTCCTCATCGTGGGCGGTGTCGTGGTCGTTGGCGTCCTGGTCGCGCTGATCGTTGCACTGCCCGGGGGGTCCGATGGCCCTCTCGGCTCGCTGTCAGGGGACACTCCGGAATCCCCAGAGTTCGCGTTCGAAGCAGCCCGACCCCTCGTGATCACCACTGCCGCCAACCCCGACCCCGAAGCCGAGCAGCCGGCGCCCAGCGATGTGCAGGCTGCCAAGAAGAAGGCCTTGGCCGCCGCGCTACCGGCCGCGAAGGCCACGGCCGACACCCTTGGCGCGTACTACACGGCGGCCTTCCTCGATCCCGCCAACTGGCAAGACGCCGCATACGACTCGGTGTTCGAGTCGTTCACCGGGAAGGCGCGTGAAGAGGCGGCATCACAGCTCGAGGTCATGACCGCGGGCAGCGAGGCCGGGTTCAACTACGACACGATCGAACCGCTCCCCTCCAGCCTCCACACCAAGGTACTGCTCGATCCGAGGGGACTCCCTGCATCGGTGGTAGGGATCGCGAAGTTCCAAGCCAACGGCACCGGATCGAGCGGGGATCACCTGTTCTTCAGCCAGGGCCAGTTCGTGCTGATGAAGATCGGTGGCGAATGGATGGTCGTGAGCTTCTCGGTCTCGCGTCAAGACGAGGACACCGGGGTGGGCGCCTCCGAAACCGACGGCGCGACTGCGACCAGCTCGGGCGGAACGGGGTCGACGTCGTGAAGCGTTCCGTGATCTTCCTGACCCTCGCCCTCGTGGTGTGGATCGCCGGCTCGGCGGTCGGCGGGCTGGATGGCCCGACCGAGGCCAGGGCGCAAGCCGGGATGGCGGTCGGCAAGGCGCATGCGGGCTACACGCCCTCGCTGTCCGGGACACGTCCCATCGTGTTGCTCATGGTGGGCAGCGGTGCCCGTCCCGGCGACGACGTGATGCACTCTCTCGCCGACTCCATCCACCTGGTGTTCGTGAACCCCGGCAAGAAGAAGGCCGTCATGGTCGGGATCCCTCGAGACTCCTACGTGCCGATCCCCAACCACGGCAGCGGCAAACTCAACTCCTCTCTCTTCTACGGTGGGCCGGCCCTGATGGTCCAGACCGTCGAGAACCTTTCGGGTGTGAAGATCGACTACTGGGCCATCACCACTTTCTGGGGTTTCACCGACATGATCGACTCCGTCGGCGGTCTCACCATGGACGTCCCCTTCGCCATGAACGACGAATACTCCCGGGCTGATTTCCAGCCGGGGGTCCAAGAGTTGGACGGACGTGACGCGCTCGCGTTCGCACGGACCCGCCACGACCTGCAGATGGGAGACTTCGCGCGCCAAGAGAACGGCGGTCGGTTGTTCCTGGCCTCGCTCGCCAACTTCCAGAAGGAATATCGAAAGGACGCTACGAGTCTGCTCGTATGGCTCGGCGCCGGGATGCGAAACATCGAGACCACGATGCCGCTGGCCGAGATCATGCCCCTCGCCTTCACCGCCTCGAAGGTCCCGGTGAAGAACGTGCAGAACGTCGTGCTCCCCGGTGGCACCGGCATGGCGGGCTCGCTGTCGGTCGTCACGCTGGACGTCGCCCGGGCGAGGGCGATCTTCGCCGACGCTGCCAAAGATGCCGTCCTGGTGAAGAAGAACATCCCGCCGAGCCCCACCGCAGGCGAGTAGCCCGAGCCCATCGATTGGTAGGCTCGCCCGGCTCGAAGGGGAGTAGTCCACAACCGCAGGACGTCGTCATCACGATCGCGCCACCGCGATCCGGCGCCTCACCGCTTCGGCGGGGACGAGACCTTCGGCCTCGACGAAGGCTGAAAGGCGAATCGGCCCCGTGACGACGCTCCACGACGATCTCACCGACGTTCATCCGGGGCGCGCGCGGATCCAGATCATCTCGGCGTTCCTCATCACGATGCCGGCCTTGGTGGTGCGCTTCACCCACCCGGATCTTCCGCACCCACTCGAAGCACTCATCTTCGGTATCGCCATCGTGGGCGCCGCGTTCCTGCTGTCGTGGGGCGCCGAGGTGGCGCAGTTGGACATCTCCGCCGGGCTCGCGATCGCGATCTTGGCCCTGATCGCCGTGTTGCCCGAATACGCGGTCGACTTCGTGTTCGCGTCGAAGGGTGGGGAGTCGTTCGCACAGACGGGAGCGGCCTGCTTGCCGCTCGACGGCGGCACCGAATCACCGTGTTCGTTGGCCCTGGCGAACATGACCGGGGCGAATCGCCTGCTGATCGGCATCGGCTGGACGATGGTCGTGTTCATCGCCTTCTATCGGCTGAAGTCCAAGGGCAAGCTGCCCGCCACGGGCCGATGGGACCGGGGTTGGGAAGGAGTGCGTCTCGATCGCGAGCACTCGATCGAGATCGCATTCTTGGCGCTGGCCACGATCTACTCGCTGACCCTGCCGTTGAAGCATTCGATCACGTTGTGGGACGCCGCGATCCTGGTGACGATCTTCGTGCTCTATACGGTCCGCGTCTCTCGTGCTCCTGCCGAAGAACCCCACCTCGTGGGTCCGGCACGCTACGTGGGCACCTTCAGCACCGCGGCTCGACGGACCACGGTGATCGCGATCGGGGTTTTCGCTGCGGCCGTGATCCTGATGGTCGCCGAACGCTTCGCCGAGGCCCTGGTGGCGAGCGGAGAGGCGTTGGGGGTCAGCGAGTTCCTGCTGGTGCAGTGGATCGCACCGCTCGCATCCGAAGCTCCGGAACTGCTGGTCGCCGGCCTGTACGCGTGGCGCCTCAACACCAGCACTGGACTGGGCACGCTGGTCAGTTCCAAGGTCAACCAATGGACCTTGTTGGTGGGTACGCTGCCGATCGTCTTCGCGATCGCGGCGGGCGGGTTCCACGGGTTGCCGCTCGATACGGTCCAGCGAGAAGAACTCTTCCTGACTGCGGCGCAGTCGTTCTTCGCCGTCGCGGTGCTCTCCAGCCTGACGCTGTCCTTGCGTGAAGCCGGGTTCTTGTTCTCCCTGTTCTGGTTCCAGTTCATCCTCGGGGCGATCGTCCCCGAGTCCCTCCACGGCGTGGAACGCATCGGCGTGGGCATCCTGTACTTGATCCTCGGGGCCTGGGTCCTGTTGCGCGAACGCAGCAGTCTTCGCCGCTTGTTCCGCGATGGGTTCCGAGCTCCCTACGATGAACTCGCGGCTGAGCGTGCCGCCGATACCGCTGCGCGCGGCCCCGTCGAGGCCCCGGGCGGACTGGAGTAGCGCACCCGGCCGGTAGCCTTGCGCGCGTGGATCCACGTGCCTTCCTCGACCAGCTCACCCAGGACCCCGACGTGGCACCGTCGCTGGTGCATCTGCAGGAACTACCGGCCAGGCGTCCCGCGGTCGAGCCGTTCCCGGATGGGCTCCCCGATCTACTGGTCTCGCGCCTGGAACTGATGGGTGTGCGTGGGCTCTACGCACATCAGGCCGACGGCCTCGCCGCGTTGAGGAAGGGATTCGACGTGATCGTTGCAACGGGCACGGCCAGCGGCAAGACCCTGATCTACAACGCCGCGTTCGCCGAGGCGGCGCTCACCGAACCGAAGGCGACAGCGCTCTACCTGTATCCCACCAAGGCGTTGGCCCGCGATCAGCTCCGCGCCGTGCGCGCCCTGAAGATCCCGCAGGTGAAGGCGGCCGTCTACGACGGGGACACACCCAAGGCGGAACGTCCCTTGATCCGCAGGAACGCGAACCTGGTCATGACCAACCCGGACATGCTGCATCTGTCGCTGCTGCCCGATCACGCGCGGTGGGCCGACTTCCTGTTCCGACTGTCCATGGTGGTGGTGGACGAGGCCCACGTGTGTCGCGGGGTGTTCGGCTCCCATGTCTCGATGGTGCTGCGCCGGCTGCAGCGATTGGTCGCACACTACGGCGGGTCGCCCCGATGGTGCCTGGCCAGCGCGACCGTGGGCAACCCCGGTGAACTCGCGACCCGACTCACCGGCCGGTCGTTCACCGAGATCGTCGACGACGCATCGCCGCGCGGCGAGAAATTGTTCGCGCTGTGGAACCCACCGGTCGTCGATGAGGACACGGGCCAACGCCGGAGCGCATTGAGCGAATCGGCGTGGCTCATGGGCCGCCTCGCCGATCGTGAGATCCGGACGATCGGTTTCACTCGGTCGAGGCGTGCCGCGGAGTTGCTCGCCGAGTTCGCGCGCCGTGAGGTGGCCGAAGCAGCGACGCGCCAACGCATCAAGAGTTACCGAGCCGGCTACCTCGCGGAGGACCGCCGCCGGATCGAGCGCGAACTCGCCGATGGCGACCTGTTGGCGATCGCGTCCACCAGCGCGCTCGAACTGGGCATCGACATCGGCTCGCTCGATGCGTCGGTGCTGACCGGCTACCCGGGCACGCGCGCCTCGATGTGGCAACAGGTGGGCCGGGCGGGGCGCCGAGACTCCGACGCGCTCGCCATCTTGGTTGCCCAGGACGATCCACTCGACCAATACCTGGTGCACCACCCCGCGGACCTGTTCGAACGGCCGGCGGAAGCTGCGGTGATCGATCCCACGAACCCCTACGTCCTTGAACCACATCTGCGCTGCGCCGCCAGAGAGGTCCCGCTCCGTGAACCGGAGTTGGCGTTCTTCGGCGAGTCCGGCGACGTCAGAGCCGCCGTGGATCGGATGGTCGAGCGCGGCGAGTTGGTGGCTCGCAAGGAAGCCTGGCACGACCGCGGGAAGGAATCACCCCATCGCGCCGTCGACGTGCGTGCCGGCGGTGGTCACGTCTACTCGATCGTGATCGCCGACACCGGCGAGCTCCTCGGCACCGCCGACGAGCACCGCGCGTACGCGACCCTGCATCCCGGTGCGGTCTACCTGCATATGGGTGAGCAGTATCTGGTCGACGAACTCGACCTGATCCAGCGAGTCGCCGTCGTGTCGCAGGCCGATCCCGACTTCTACACGCAGGCGCGCGACGTCACCGACATCCAAGTGGGTCAGATCGTTGCGCGGTCAACGATCGGCGACATCGACCAGTACTTCGGCGGTGTCCGCGTGACGAACCAGGTCACCAGCTTCGTCCGCAAGCTGGTCGCGACCGGCGAGGTGATCGACGAGGTGCCTCTGCCGTTGCCTCCGGTCGAACTCGAGACCAAGGCGGTCTGGTGGACGATCCCCGCCCGGGTCCTGGATCGGGCCGGGGTCGGTCCTCGAGACGTACCGGGCGCGATCCATGCCGCCGAACACGCGGCGATCGGACTGCTGCCACTGGTCGCCACCTGCGACCGGTGGGACATCGGAGGTGTCTCAACACCGATGCACCCCGACACCGGACTCACCACGATCTTCATCTACGATGGCTACCCGGGCGGTGCAGGTATCACGGAACGGGGGGCCCGCGATGCCGAACGGTGGCTGCAGGCCACGCTCGAAGCGATCCGGCAGTGCCCGTGTTCGCACGGATGCCCCTCGTGCGTGCAATCGCCGAAGTGCGGGAACGGGAACGAACCGCTGGACAAGCCGGGTGCCATCGCCCTGTTGGCCGCGATCCTGGGTGAACGCTGGGGCTAGGCGACGCATGGCTGGGGCGACTCCCTTCCCAGGGGGTTCACAGCGTCTCCCCATAAGATGGTCCCAACACGTGTTCCCCTCTCGAGTCACCCGACGCCAGTTCATGACCCGGTCCGCCGCAGCGGCGGCGGGCCTGTTCATGTCGTCGTGCTTCGGTGACCGGGTCTCGACGAGCCCCACCCCGAGGCCCACGTACGGCACACCCGTGCCCAAGGTGCAGACTCGCTGGCCGATCGATCGAGTCGTCTACCTGATGCTCGAGAACCGGAGCTTCGACAACCTGTTCGGACGGTATCCCGGCGCGCGAGGGACCCGCACCGGGGTTCGAACCGGTCAGGAAGTGCCGTTGATCCATTGCCCCGAGTGGCTTCCCGGTGACCTGGCCCACGACACCGCGTCCTGGCACGCGATGTACAACGACGGCAAGATGGATGGCTTCGCGATCGGGGAGTTCGGGCCGTACTACGCGTACTCCCAGTTCGGTCGGCACGACGTGCCCAACTACTTCCACTGGGCGGACCGGTACGTCCTGTCGGACAACTTCTTCGCGTCGGTAGCGGGTCCATCCCACCCCAATCATCTGTACCTGATCGCTGGCCAGGCGGGCGGCGCCGTCGACAACCCCGAGAACATCCGCGTCAAGGTCCTCAACGACGGGCGGCAGTTCAAGAGTTGGGGTTGTGACGCCTACGGCGACGGCGTGTTCATCAACGTCGAGGACGCACAGGGGAACATCAGCCAGCACAGCACGTGCTTCGACATGAAGACCGTGGGCCACCAGTTGTCGAAGCGTGACATCGACTGGGCGTTCTACTCGGCGGACCCCTACCAGGCGGGCTACATCTGGCAGGCGTACTCAGCGATCGACGACATCTTCCACGACCGGGAGATGTGGGACGAGCACATCTGGCCCGTGGATGATCTGATGCGCGATATCGAGGCCAACGCCTTGCCACCGGTCACCTGGATCACGCCCCGGTTCCAGCTGTCGGACCACCCGCCGTTCAGCACGAAGCACGCACACAACTGGGTCACCGACATCGTGAACGGCATCATGCGATCGGAGATGTGGGACCGCACGGCGATCTTCATCACGTGGGATGAATGGGGCGGGTTGTACGACCACGTCGCCCCACCGAAGATCGACGGCGTCGACTTGGGGTTCCGGGTGCCGATGATGGTGATCTCGCCGTACGCCAAGCGGGGCTACATCGACGACGCGTTCGGAGAGTTCACGGCGCCACTGCGGTTCATCTCGGACAACTGGGGGCTACCCCCGCTGACGAGCCGGATCGAGCAGTCCCACAACTTCGCGCACGTCTTCGACTTCGATCGCACGCCGCGTCCGCCCGAACCGTTGCCGCACGTGAAGGCCACGAACCGGTTCTGGGACTGGCCGGAAGACTTCGCCGCCTGGCCGCCCACCTTGGAACCCGATCCCCCGGCGATCCGCTACCCGTAGCGGTCGATCTCAGCCTGCTTCCAGGACCTCCTGAGGCATGCACGGCAGTTCCTCGATCCACTCCGAGGGATAGGCGGCGATGAACGCTGGCTCGTCACCGACCCCCGGTGGCGCGGGGTAGTCGGGACTCTGTAGCGCGCTCTTCGTGAGCGTGAGGAGGTAGGCCGAGATCTCCTCCAACGTCGCCCCGTTCTCGTTCATCTCATCACGGTTGATGAACACATGCGTAGGCTGGGTGAAGTCCACGATCCGTACGTCGTCTCCATCCAGATCGAACCGGGCCTGGATCGACTCCGCCACCTTGACCGGGGAGATCACCGATGCGCCCGACACCGCCGGATCGGGTGTATGGCCGTGGTCAGCCGTCAACGCCATGACCCAACGGCCCTCACCGACCTGCTCGTTCAAGACATCGATGAGCGAGGGCAGGTCGGCATCCTGTGCCCGAACAGAGTCACGCATCTGCACGCTGTTCATCGAATCCTGGTGACCGACCTCGTCGATCAGCTTGTAGTTGATGAACAGCAGGTCGGGAGTCTCGTCAGCCCCGAATCCTTCTCGGTCCACGACCTCTTCGACCAACCGGGTCTGCCAAGGGATGCGTGCGGGCGT
>DATDJD010000318.1:0-5108 GCA_036520695.1 Actinomycetota bacterium | reverse complement strand
GGTGGCTGCCATCTCCCGGACGGCCGCGGTGACATCGGGCACCACACTCGCCACCACCAGACCGGTCACCTCACGCTCGAACGAGATACCGCGTTGCGCGAGGAAGCCGGACAGCGCCAACCCCAACTCATCTGGTGTTCGTTCTGGCTGTGTCGAAAGGCGCCACGTGTGCTCGAGGCGTTCCCCGCGGAAGATCCCCAGCACGATCTCGGTGTTCCCGATGTCGGCAGCGAGGAGCACGCGGTTCCTTCCTTCCTCGTTTGACCTTGGTGGATGGCTCAGTCGATGGTTCCGATGGGATCGATCGCGATGCGGAACGTCGGTCCATCGTCGCCCACCAGGTCCGCCAACGACAACCGCACCGCGACCGCATACGCGTCGAGCGGATCGCCGGGGCGCTCGGCGTCGGCGCCGGCGGCCACCGCCGAGAGGTGCTCGAGCATCTTGATCGCGAAGGGCGCGGCGCCTCGGATCGCGGCGAGCGGCCCGCCGAGTTCGGCAACCACCGCACCCGGTTCGACCCGGGTGCCTTCAAGGGCCACGGCTCGGCATCGGGCTCCCAGGCGGCCGAAAGCCTCTTTCGCGACCGGCAGACCAGCGAGGATGCCGCCGTGATCGCAGAGGAGGTGTCCGCTCCCGACTTCGTCGGGATCACCCAGGGGACGCACATCTGCTTCCAGCATCGTTCGCATGACGATGGGCATGACCACCACGCGGTCGAGTGTCGGGAGGGCGCCGGCTGTCATCCGGTCACCAGAGCGTCCCCGGGGAGCATGATGTTGTCGATGAGCCGAGCACTGGGGAACCTCGCCGCCACCAGCGCTCGTACACGACTTCCCGGTTCGATGACGCTGATGGGCAGGAAGTTCTCGTCGTCGACCACCGCGGCGTAGTCGAGTCGGGCGAGGGACGTGGCACCCACTTCGCGCGCGACGGCGGCGACCAGCGCGTGTGCGTTGTGCTCGCCCGCTCGGGCGAGAGCGGCAGCTTCTGTCAACCCGAGGAAAAGACATCCTGCCTGTTCGCGCTCTTCAGGCGTGAGCGATGCGTTACGGGAGGATAGCGCGAGCCCATCTGGCTCACGGACGGTGGGGCAGTCCACGACCTGCACGGGCAGACCCATCTCTGCCACCATCTGCCGGACCAAGAACAGTTGCTGCGCATCCTTCTGCCCGAACGTGGCCCCGCAGGGGCCCGTCACGTCGAAGAGCCGGTGCACCGCCTTCAACACACCCACGAAGTGGCCGGGGCGGACGGCGCCTTCGAACGACTGGCCGACCGGCCCCGGCTCCGGCGACGCCAGGTGTTCGCCGGGTGGGTACATCTGCTCAACGGTCGGCATCCACACCGTGTCGACACCCAGCTCGCGGCAGCGATCCAGATCACGTTCCCGGTCGTTGGGATAGCGGGTCAGATCGTCCGGATCGTCGAATTGCAGCGGGTTCACGAAGATCGAGACCACGACATGGTCGCGCCCTGCACGAGCACGTTCGATCAACGAGGTATGCCCCTCGTGCAGGGCGCCCATGGTGGGCACCAACCCCACCGTGGCGCCGGCCGAACGTCGTTCGTCGGTGAGTGCCCGCAGGTCCTTCGGAGATCCGATCAGCTCCAGCGCGCCAGCACCTCCTCGACCGCGGCGCGTCGATCCGCATCGAGATCGCTGCCGCGCTGCGCGAGGTCGAGCGCGACGCGTGCCATCTCGATGTACGGGGGGACGGCCCACGGGAGTTCGCGCGCGAGCGCTTGGAGGTTGCGTTCGATCGTACCGGCGTCTCCACGGGCTGCAGGCCCCGTCAGCGCGGCGGCGGGACCCATCGATGCGACGTTCTCGATCGTGGCCAATTGGAGCGGGCGCATCGCGGACGCGGGGTCGGGCACCCCGGCCGCCGCCAGGAGTTGTTCGGCGACAGCCGTCGCCGCCACCACGTAGTTGGACGCGAACACGGCGGCTGCGTGGTACAGGGCACGACGTTCATCGGCGAGGCGGAACGACACCCCCATGAGATCGTCGGCGAGTCGCTCGGCGATGAAGAACCCCGCTTCGTCGTCGGCCTCGAGCGCGATCAACGATCCCGGGATGCGATCGATCCCGGCGGCGGGATCAGGGAACGTCTGCAACGGGTGCACGCCGAGGCGCCCTGCCCCGGCCGAGCGAGCTCGATCCAACGCCGAGAGCGGCGTCGCCCCCGACAGATGAGCCACCCACTGCCCGGGCAGGAAGCCGTCCGCGTCGGCGATCGCCTCGACGACGGTCTCGATCAGGTCGTCGGGCACGGCGACCACGACGACCTCCGAGATGCGGGCGACCTCGGCAGGATCCAGCACCGCGACCCCCGGCAGGAACCTGGACGCTCGATCTCGGGTCGGTCCACGACCCGACACGCTGGTGATCGTGTGGCCGGCGCGCTGGAGGAGCACTGCGACGGCGGTACCCGCACGGCCTGCGCCGACGATGCCGACCTTCATGTACACGATCCCGCGTGCTCGACGTCATGGAGCTGCGATCTCATCGCGCGAGTATCCCAACTCTGGTCCATGAGCTCGGTCGAGCCGCATGTCACGCGATCGCGAGCGGAGGCGCGAAAGGTCGAGCCCCACCGGCCGCATCAGGGCCCAGCCGGACGTCGACCAACCGGGTTCCATCCGGCGATCGGATATCGGGGTCGAGCTCCAGGAGAGGAAGCAGTACGAATGCTCGCGACGTCATCCGAGGGTGCGGCACGGTCAGGAGCGGGACGTTCAACTCCTGGTCACCGAACAGCAGGAGATCGATGTCGATCGTCCGGGGGCCCCAGCGAACCTCCCGTTCACGGCCGAGTGCTCGCTCCACCCGCTGACAGACGTCCAACAGCTCGAACGGTGTGAGGTCGGTCTCGAGGCGGACCACGACGTTGAGATAGTCAGGCTGCGGCGGGCCGCCGACGGGATCGGTCTCCCAGACACGGGAACTTGCGGCCGGGCGGACACCGGGCTCACCGGCGAGCAGATCGACCGCCCGTTGCAGCGTGTCGAGCCGCTCACCGAGGTTGGAACCCAGACCCAGGTACGCGGTCTCGGACAACGGGTTATCCCCCCAGGGTGACCGCAGCGGCGACCCCATCGATGCCGAGACGCGTCGCCGCGTTGGGTTTGTGCACGACCGCCGTCACGCCCTTCACGTGCTCGAGGGACAGCACCGCAAACGCGATGTCGCGTGCCATGACCTCGATCAGGTCGTAGGAGCCTTGTTCGATCACTGCCCGAACGGCATCGCTGATCCCCCGGTAGTCGGCCGTGAGTGCGATGTCGTCAGCAGCCACGTCGACGTCGAGATCCAAGTCGACCACGAACGGCTGTGGCTGGTCCTTCTCACCGGGACGAGCGCCGTGACGGCCGTCGGCCCGGATACCCGACAGGAACAGCTTGGCGGTCGGCACGGGCGATCAATCCTCGCTTTCGTCTTCCTTCGGATCGACGAACCAATCGTCCGCCTCATCCTCGGCCAGATCCACCCACGGCGGACGCCGTTCCAGCTGGAGCATGACGACACCTTCGTTGTGATCGTGCCCGTGCGGCTCCATCAGGAAGCGAGCGCGCAAGTAGCCCGCGATCATCGGTCCGATCGTCTCCGGGGCTTCCTCGGGCAGGAGGTGACCGCACCCCGGGAGCAGCCCGAGGGTCGATGAGGGCATCGCGTCGTTGAGGCGCTCCGCGACGGCGACCGGCAACGAGGGATCGTCTTCCCCCCACAGGATCAAGACCGGGAATCCGATGGCCCCCAACTCGTCCTCGCGACCCTCGAGACCCTGGCCATCGATGCCCGCCAACACCCGAACGAACCGTGCGGCACCGTCGTCCGTTCGCCAGGGACGAAGGTAGGCATCGAACACCTCGTCCGGCAGTCGTTCCCCGTGAGCCATGCCGGCGTCGAACACCGATCGCACCGTGGTCTCGACGATGGCGGGCGTCATCGGCCGATGCTGTTGTGCGTCACGGATCTCGATCGACGGCCAGGCGTCGAACGCCACCGAGTCGATCAACACCAGGGCGTCGACGCCGCTCCCATCCAGCGCGAGCAACTGCGCCACGCCCCCACCCTCCCCGTGGCCGACCGCGGCGAAGCGGTCGACATCCAAGTGAGTGAGGAGCGAGCGGATCGCTGCTGCGTGGGCAGCGAGGTCGAGCGAAGAGCCCTCGGCGGGCAACGAATCCCCGGACCCCATCAGATCGGGGGCGATGACCCGGAACCGTCCTGCCAAGAGAGGGACGAACTCGCGCCACAGCGCCGACGAAGTCGGGAACCCGTGGAGCAGCAGCACGACGGGACCGTCTCCCTCATCCAGGTAGGCGAGTTCGCCGGCATCCGTCACGGATCGGTGCTTCGTATCGATCATGGTCGACCACCGTGTGCGATCGCATCGACGACCGCGAGGACCCGACCCATCTCGAGCACGTCGTGCACGCGGACGATGTCGACGCCGTGGGCCGCGCACCAAGCCACCGCACCCGCGGTGCCCTCGGTGCGTTCGGCGGGATCGTCGACACCCGTGAGCTGACCGATGAAGCGCTTGCGCGACACGCCGACCATGACCGGCACCCGGAGGTCCCGGAACGTGGCGATGTCGTGCAGCAACGCGATGTTGTGATCGAGGTTCTTGCCGAAACCGACGCCGGGGTCGACGCAGAGGTGCTCACGCGTCACGCCGGCGGCGACGGCCGCGCCGATGCGTGAGGCCAGCGCATCGCGTACCTGGGCGACGACGTCCTCATACGTCGGATCCTGCTGCATCGTGCGAGGGTCGCCCTGCATGTGCATCAGCACCAAACCGGCACCGGTGTCACGGATCAGCGGAAGCATGGCGGGGTCGGCGGCCGCGCTCACGTCGTTCACGATGGAAGCCCCGGCCTCGATCGCAGCCCGCGCCACCTCGGCTCGTCTGGTGTCGACGCTGATCGGGGTGTCGGGCGACGCGGCCCGCAAGCCCTCGATCACCGGCACGACTCGGTCGATCTCTTCGGAAGGTTCGACAGGGTCGGCGCCGGGTCGCGTCGATTCCCCACCCACGTCGAGGATGTCGGCTCCGTCGGTCACCAAGCCAAGACCGTGCTGCACGGCGTCATCGGCG
>DATDJD010000317.1:0-2018 GCA_036520695.1 Actinomycetota bacterium | reverse complement strand
AGGAACGAGATCGCTTCGAACGGCAGGACGTAGTCGTTGAAGATGGCCGTGCCGATGTCGGCCGTGGACCCCTGCAGGGAACCGTCGGCCACCGCGTCGGCCACCGGGAACGCGTCTTGGATCAGGAAGACCAGGCCGGCGAACACCCCGACCCCCACGATCGCGCCCAGCCACCGCTGCTGGTTGTCGAGGGCATCACGGCCGATCGGCGCCTTTGTGAGCATCAACCCGAACAGGAACAGGATCACGATGGCCCCGACGTAGATCAGGATCTGCACCCAGCCCACGAACTCTGCCCCCAACAAGAGGTACACGCCACCTACCGACAGCAGCGTGACGACCAGGTAGAGGGCGGCGTGCACGACGTTGCGTGAGGTGACGACGCCGATCGAGGCCAGCCCGCCGATCACGGCCATGACGCAGAACGCGTATTCCTGAGCCGTCACGTCAGGCCGCTCCCGCTTCGGGTGCCGTGGCAGGTTCCTCGGAATCGGGGTCGGGTGTGGCGCCCACCTCCAGCGCGGGAGGCGGCAGCACCGTGTACGTCCACTCCTCGAGGCGCTCCTTCTCGTGCACGAGTTCGTCCAGTTCCTGTGTTGCGTACTCGAATTCTGGGCTCCAGAACAGCGCGTCGAACGGACAGACCTCCACGCAGATGCCGCAGTACATGCACAGCGCGTAATCGATCGCGAACCGGTCCAGGATCTTCGCGGAACGGGCACGGCCGCCGCCGGCCGGGTCGTGGGACTCCTTGTGCGCATCGATGTAGATGCACCAGTCCGGGCATTCGCGTGAGCACTTGTAGCAGACTGTGCAGTTCCCTTCTTTGAGCGCGATGACCCCGCGCGTCCGGGCAGGAAGGTCGGGCTTGACGTGAGGGTATTGCTGGGTGACGGAGGGCTTGAGCATGGTGCGCATCGTCACCGTGAGGCCTTTGAGCAGGCCTTGACCGACACCGGATTCCGGCTGGTCCTTCCCTTGTTCCTCGTCGTGGTGTCCGGCTCTCGGCATCGTCCCTCCTCCCCTACTTGACCGCGACCTTGACCACGGCGACGCCCAGGATCCAGAAGAGCGAGAACGGGATCAGGACGAGCCACGCGAACCGCTGCAGCTGGTCTTCACGCAACCTCGGGTAGGTCGCGCGGAACCAGATGATGACGAACGACAACGCGCCGATCTTCGCGAACATCCAGAACGGCCCGGGCAGCGGGATGGCAGGCAACCCCTGGTAGCCGCCCAGGAAGAGCACCGCGGCGACGCCGGAGAGCGCCACGATGCCGCCGTATTCGGCGAGCAGGAAGAACGCGAACTTCAAGCCGGTGTACTCGGTGTAGGCGCCGAAGATGATCTCGGAGTCGGCGATCGGCATGTCGAAGGGCGGCCGCGTGAGTTCGGCGAGCGCCGCGATCATGAAGATGATGAACATGGGGAAGAGCGGCACCACGTTCCACAGGTGCTGTTGGGCCTCGACGATCCCGATCATCGACGTGGCGCCGGTCACCATGACGACGGCGGCCGAGGCCAGCACCAGCGGGAGCTCATAGGCGATGAGCTGGGCCGCTGCACGGAGTGCGCCGATCAAGGAGAACTTGTTGGCGCTGGACCAACCGGCCATCAACACCCCGATCACCGACACGCTCGACATCGCCATGATGAAGAACACTCCGACGTCGAGGCTGATCGCGAAAGCGCTGTCGCTGAACGGCAGCACCACCAAGATCGCGATGTACGGGATCATGGCGACAGCCGGCGCCAGCGAGAACACGGTGCTGTCGGCAGCGGACGGCACCACGTCCTCCTTCTGGATGAACTTCACACCGTCGGCGACCAGTTGCGCCCATCCGTGGAAACCACCGGCCTCCATGGGACCCATGCGGGCCTGCATGTGCGCCAGCACTTTGTGCTCCATGTACCCCACCACGAGGGGCACGACCAGGAAGAACATGAGCACAGCAACCGCCTTCAGGATCAGCACGATCCAGAAGTTGCTGGAGATGTCTTCGAAGATCGAGGTGGGC
>DATDJD010000316.1:0-6477 GCA_036520695.1 Actinomycetota bacterium | reverse complement strand
CACCTCCACCGACACGTCGGCCTCGAGGAGGGCGGTGCGCATGTCGCCCAGGGCGTTGTCCACCTGCTTGGGGTGGAGCTTGCCCTTCGAGCGGAGCTTCTTGAAAGTGCCGTTGAATCGTTCGGTCAACGAATCGAACATGCTCGGCTTTCTCGGCAGATCCTTCGTGCCTATCGGGAGGTGTCCGGCCCTCGGCGCCGGGTCGTAAGATTCTACCCGGGGGGAGCACACAGGATGTCGGAACCAGATCTACGGGACCTGGACCTGGTCGCGGTCACCAGCCACGAGATGCGCGCGCCGCTCGCGGCGATCCGCGGCTTCGTCGACATCCTCCAGCGTCGAGGCCAGGAACTGAGTGAACCCGAGGTCGCCGAGTTCCTGGCCGTGATCTCCACCCAGACGGAACGGTTGATCCGCATGACCGACGACCTGGTGACCATGACCAGTCTGGACGCGGGCAACGTGACCTTGGAACCCGAGCCCACGATGCTCGTGCCCACCTTGGAGGCGCTGGTTCGCGATCTCCCAGATGGTGGTGACCGAGTGCAGATCCGCCTGGCCGAGACCGCTCCCGCCCGGATCGAGACCGATGCGATGCGATTGGGCCAGGCACTCACGAACCTGTTGGAGAACGCCTTGAAGTATTCCCCGGTCGATCGTGCGGTGGTCCTCGCGGTCGAGGCCGAAGACGACCACGGCGTCCGGATCTCTGTGATCGACGAGGGTGTCGGCATCGATCCCGACGAGCTGGATCGGGTCTTCGAGCTCTACTACCGAACCAGGGAGGGTGCCCGTACCGCCGATGGATCGGGGCTGGGGCTGGCCATCACCCGCAAGATGGTGAGCGCGCTCGGCGGGCAGGTCACCGCTTCCTCGACCCTTGGCGAGGGTTCGACGTTCTCGATCAGCTTGCCGTCGGCGGTTCGCTGAGCACCCGCTCCACGGTCTTCAGCAGGGTGATGGGACTGAAGGGCTTCGTGAAGTACTCGTCGGCACCCAGCCGGATCGCACGTTCGCGGCCTTCCTCCCCGTCGGCGGTCACGATGATGACGCGGACCGCCTGGGTCGCTGGGTCGTCCTTGATGCTCGCGAGCACCTCCGCCCCGCTCGAACCCGGGATGTTCATATCGAGGAAGACCAGGTCGGGGGGATCCTGGCGTATACGAGCCAGCGCCGCGGGGCCGTCGGAGGCTTCGTCGATCAGGAAGCCCTCGCCCTCCAACACCAGGCGCATGGCCTCACGCATCGTCGGGTGGTCCTCGACGATGAGGATCTTGGCTCCCTCCACGTGCCGGGTCGCCTCCTAGCCGGACAAGAGTCGGTCGGCGAACAGTTCTGCCTCGAACGGGCGCAGGTCATCCGCACCCTCGCCGACACCCACGAACCGTACCGGCACCCCGAGCTCTTCGCGAACCGCCAATACGATGCCGCCCTTGGCGGAACCATCGAGTTTGGTGAGCACGACGCCCGAGACCTCGACCGCCTCGGTGAACGCACGCGCCTGCGCGATGCCGTTCTGGCCGGTCTGCGCGTCCAGGACCAACAGGGTCTCGTCGACCTGGGCACCTGCCTTCTCGATCACGCGCTTCACCTTGCCCAGCTCGTCCATGAGCGGGGTCTTGTTGTGCAGGCGACCAGCCGTGTCCACGATCAAGACGTCGGCGCCACGCGCGGTCGCGGACTTCACCGCGTCGAACGCCACCGCGCCTGGATCGGCGCCCCGGTCTTGGGCCACGAGGTGGGCACCGGAACGCTGGGCCCACACCTCGAGCTGCTCGGACGCCGCCGCCCGGAACGTGTCCGCGGCGGCCAAGCTGACCTGCATGCCCTCGGACACCAGTCGCTTCGCGAGCTTGCCGATCGTGGTGGTCTTGCCCGTCCCGTTGACGCCCACCACCATGATCACGCCGATGCGTCCCTTCGGGAACGTCAGCGGTTCATCGGGGCCGAGCACCGCGACGATCTCGTCTGCCAGCAGGTTCACGGGGTCCGTGCCGTGGGTGTAGTCAGTCTTGATCCGCTGCACCAGATCGGCAGATGCCGTCGGGCCTACGTCGGCCTTGATGAGCACGTCTTCCAGGTCTTTCCAACTCTGTTCACCCTCGCCGCGCTTGAAGATCTCCTTGACCTTGGCGCCCAATCCTTCCTTACGGAAGGTGCCGCCCGACGCCCCCGCTTCGTGGTGGGCAGGGGCGTGCTTCTGCTTGGCGGCGTGGTCCGGGATGGGCGCACGCACGTGCCCCGGTCCGGTCGTGTGGGGCGTCTTGGCCTCGAGGTCGCGCATCTCCTGACCACGCCTGTTTCGCAAGATGAAGAACGCGAAGACGCAGACGACCGCCAGGATGCCGAAGATGAAGATGTAGAAGGACATGGGCCGCAGGCTAGCCCACCGGCTCAGCTTCCGGCACGTCGATCGGTTGGTCGCCCTCGAGGCGGGCGTCGCTCTCGATCGGGGTGGTCTGCTCCAGCGTCTGCGCAACGACCTTGGTCGTGCCGTCCTTGTTGAGCGAGATCCCGTACATCATGCCGGCGATCTCCATCGTGCGCTTCTGGTGCGTGACGATCAGGACCTGGGACTCACGCGCGAACCCTTCGGTCAATCGCAGGAACCGATGCAGGTTCACGTCGTCGAGCGCGGGTTCGACCTCGTCCATCAGGTAGAAGGGCGAAGGACGCGCCGTGAAGATCGCGAACAGGAACGCCATGGCGGTCAGCGAACGTTCGCCGCCGGACAGCAGGCTGATGCGCTTGACCCGCTTGCGACCGGGGCTGGCCTCGATCTCGATCCCGCTGGTGAGCGGTTCGGCGGGGTCGGTCAACACGAGACGTCCATCGCCGCCGGGGAACAGCTCCTTGATGAGCCGCTCGAACTGCATCGCCACGTCGCGGTAGGCCGTCGTGAACGTCTCGGTGATCTCGCGGTCGACCTGGGCGATCACTTCGAGCAGGTCGCGACGGGCCTTCTTCACGTCGTCGAGTTCGCGCTGCATGAAGTCGTGCCGCTCCTGCATCGATTCAAGCTCACCGGTGGCCAGCAGGTTCACGCGACCGAGCAACGCCAGCCGCCGCTGCACCAGTTCGGAGCGCTTCTCCAACGTCTCGACAGAGTCGTCGTCGGTGATCGTGGCCAACAGGTCGGTGGGATCGGCCTGATGACCTTCGCGGATGAGACGTTCTGCTTCTCGGATGCGCCGTTCGATGTCCCCACGGAGACGGTCCTCTTCCTCGTAGGTTTCCCGCAGCCGATCGAGTTCGGTGGAGGCATCGCGCCAGGACTTGTTCACGGTGGCCTCGGCCTCAGCCGCGGTGCGCTCAGCCTCGGCGGCCGCATCACGGGCCGCGGTCGCCAGTTGCGTGACGGCGTCGGCTGCAGCGACGGCTTGCTCAGCCTCGATACGAGCGGTTTCTGCGGCCTCGAGCTCGGCGCGAAGTTGCACCGGATCGTGGGCAGCCAGTTCATCTCGTTCGGTCCGCAACTGCGCGAGCCGAGCGTCGTGCCTGGCCCGATCTCGCCGCAGCGTCTCCACCGCGACCCGTGCGGTGACGGGTGGTTGGGCGAGCGCGGGCAACTCGGGCATCTCCTCGGCGGAAGAGGGTCCCAGCGCGGTGAGCCGCTCGCGCGCCACGGCGACAGACTCGTCCAGCGCGGTGAGCCGCTGCTGCAGCAGTTCCTCTTCCTTGCGCATGCCCGTGAGATCGCGTTCCAGGACGGTCATGCGCTCGGCAGCAGCGGTGATCTCGGTATCGGCACCTTCGATCTGCTCGGCGAGGAACTCGATCTCACCGCCGATCTCGGCGAGACGCTCCTTCCGGGGCTTCAGGTTGTTCATGGTGGCGGCCAGGTCGTGGGCCACCACCTGGGCCTCGGCGCGGATCTCGCGAGCGCGAGCATCGGCTTCCTTGGCGGTGTGGATCACCGCCGGACCTACCAACACACCCTCGGGGGTCACGAACGAGGCACCCGGGTGTGCCATCTGCTTGTCGGCGGCGTCGGAGACGCTGGTTGCGAGGTAGACGTCGCGCAGGACGGTCGAGACGATGCCACGTGCTGCGGGCTCGGCATCGACGGCGCTCAGCAACTTGCGTTCACCGGTGAGCCCGATCGGGACCGGACCTCCGGACGCGATCGCCAAGATGGCCCCGTCGCCGTTGGGTGCGTCGGCGAGGGCACGATCGCCGTCGTCGTAGACGACCGCATCGGCGAGCGGGCCGAGCGCCGCGACCAACGCGCGCTCCAGGCCCTTCTCGACCTTGACCAGATCCTTCAGGAGCCCGATCGCCCGGCCCTTGTGCGTCTTCAGGAACCGTGATCCGGCGGTTTCCTCGATGTCCTGTCGGCGCGCTTCCAACAGGTCGCGGCGGTTCTCGTGGCGTCTGCGGATGTCATCGAGCTCCTCGATCCGCTCGACCAGGTGGCGGCGTTCCGCTTCCAGCTGGGAACGCTTCTCGTTCATGGGCGCCGAGGCGTCGTCGAACGTTTCGATCTCTGCTTCGAGGCCGGCGCGTTCCTCGTCGGCCTCCGCGATACGCGTGCGCACGGACTCGAGCGAACCGGCGAGCCGATCGCGTTCCCGGTCGCTGGACACGACCGAGCGTTCGAGCGCCTCGACCTCGGCGCGCCGCCCGGCGGCATCCTCACCGATCCTGCGTCGCATCTCGTCGATGCGACGCCGATCCTCTTCGGCGGTCCGGAAGGCTTCCTCGGCCTCGGTGAGCTCGGACTCGCGGAGCTCGAGCTCGGCGATGGCTGAGGTGAGCTCGGCGTCGAGACGTGCGATGTCGGCCTCGATCGAGTCGAGCCGCGCCGCCCTGCTGGCCTGCGAGGCCAGCTCCTGACGGGCCTTGGTCTCCCGTTCGACCGCCTCGCGGAACCCCTGCTCGGCGCGGCCGCGATCGAACGAGCCTTGCCGGAACGCCTGCTCGGCGTCGGCGAGCGCGCGAGACGCCGTCGCACGAGCGTCGGCGGTCGCCAGGACGTCGCCGTCGAGTGAATCGAGGAGCTCGCGCGCCTTGGTGCGCTTGTCCAACCCTTCGTCCCACCCGCCCTGGCGCCGCTCCTTCTCCCGCAGGAGCGCACGCAGCCGCGCCGCGGCAAGCTTGCGGGACAGCGTTTCGGCCTCGGTGGTGAGCGTCTCGTGCTTCTGGGCCATCTCCGCTTGTTGCTGTAGCGGCTTCAGCTGGCGGCGCATCTCGACCAACACGTCGGCGAGCCGGAGCAGGTCCTGGTCGAGGTTGGTGAGCTTGCGCTCGGCACGCTCTTTGCGCTTGCGGTGCTTCGCGATGCCGGCGGCTTCCTCGATGTACTTGCGACGATCCTCGGGCTTGGCCAGCAGGACCTCTTCGAGCTGACCTTGGCCCACCACGGTGTGCAGCGCACGACCGATGCCCGTTTCGCTCAGCAGCTCCTGGACATCGAGGAGCCGAACGATCTGCGCGTTGATGCGGTATTCGGACTCCCCGCTGCGGAAGATCGTCCGCGAGACCTCGATCTCGGACATCGGCACGGGGATCTTGCCCTCACCGTTGTCGATGACCAGCTTGACCTCGGCCATGCCCAGCGCGGGACGCGTGGGCGTGCCGGCGAAGATGACGTCGGCCATGTTGCCGCCGCGCAGGGCTCGGGCGCCTTGTTCACCCAAGACCCAGCTGATCGCGTCGACCAGGTTGGACTTGCCGGAACCGTTGGGGCCGACGATGACGGAGACGCCTGGGATGAACTCCAAGACCGTCTTGTCCGCGAAGCTCTTGAAGCCGCGGATCGTGATGGAACGCAGGAACACGGGCGGATGCTAACAGGGATGTGATTCTCTTTCTGGAGCGCTACCGCTTCGCTGCTTGAGCGCTCGTTCTGGGAGCGCTACCGCTTCGCTGCTTGAGCGCTAGCGGGTGATGCGGAACTCGTGTTCGCCGGTGGGCCGGTCCTCACGGACGTCGACCGTATCGACACGCGCGTTCGGGGGGCCTTCGCGGCACCAGGCGAGCATCGCGTCGACGACGGACGGCGGCCCTTCGAACTCGGCCTCCACCCGCCCGTCCAGGGTGTTTCGGACCCACCCCGCGAGGCCGAGTTCACGGGCACGCTCGGCGCACATCGATCGGTAGAAGACGCCTTGGACCCGGCCCTCGATCGAAACGGAGACGCGGCGCATGCACCTATCGTCCCAGCGACGAACCGCCGCGCCCGAGAAGTCTGGACGAGACTAGCTCTGGCACTGCGGGCAGTAGAACGACGAGCGCTGGCTGATCTTCACGCTCTGGATCGGCGTGCGGCACCGCCGACACGGCAGGCCCAGGCGTCCGTACACCTTGAGTTCGTTGCCGTACTCCCCCGGCTGGCCGAACAGGTCCACGTAGGCCTCGTCTTCCAGCGTCGTGCCGCGCAGCTTGATCGCTTCCTGCAGGACCTCCTGGATCGCGCGGTAGAGCCGGCGAACCTCCTGCGAGGACAGCGTGTTCGACATGCGGTCGTACCGGATC
>DATDJD010000315.1:0-2961 GCA_036520695.1 Actinomycetota bacterium | reverse complement strand
GATCTTCATCGCCGCCGGCGCCACCCTGCTCGAGCAGTTCCACTGGACGATCTACGTGTTCGGGGCGTTCCTGGTCTTCACCGGGATCCGGATGGGGCTGCAGCGCGACCAGCACGTCGACCCCGGGAAGAACCCGGTGCTTCGATTGTTCCGCAAGGTCGTGCCCGTCACCGACGGCTACCGGGGTCAGAAGTTCACGGTCCGCGAGGCTGGCCGAAGGATCGCCACGCCCCTGTTGGCCGTCCTGGTCGTGGTCGAAACCACCGACATCATCTTCGCCGTCGATTCGATCCCTGCGATCTTCGCGGTGACCGACGAGACGTTCCTGGTCTTCACTTCGAACGCGTTCGCGATCCTCGGATTGCGAGCCCTCTACTTCTTGCTCGCGGGCATGATCGACCGCTTCCGCTATCTGAAGGTGGGTCTGGCCGCGGTCCTGGTGGTCGTCGGGGTGAAGATGCTGATCTCCGAGTTCTACAAGATGCCGATCTGGCTCAGCCTCATCCTGATCGCGGGCCTCATAGGGGCTTCGGTCATCGCGTCGCTGCTACGGCCCGTCGATCAGGACGTCGAGACGTCGAGCGGCAGCGACCTCTGATCCGGGGACGCGGCCGGTACTTCGAGGATGGGAGCCGGATAGCCGGTGACACGGAGCAACTCGGGATCCTTCCACGGCGCGAAGATGCGAGGTGGCTCCACCTCGGCGAGTTCACGGACGTAACGCCGCACGTACGTCCCCTGGGGGTCGAACCGTTCAGCTTGGCGGATCGGACTGAACGAACGCGATCGCCTGGGGTCGGTGCCGGTACCGGCCACCCACTGCCACCCACCGACGTTGTTGGCGGGATCGCCGTCGACCAACCACGTGAAGAAGTGCGCGGCACCTTCCTGCCACGGGATACCCAACCGGCGGGTCAGGAACGAAGCGACCACCATGCGGGCCCGGTTGTGCATCCAGCCTTCGCGACGGAGTTGCCGCATCCCGGCGTCGACCAGTGGGAGTCCGGTGCGCCCCTGGCGCCAACATTCGAAGAAGTAGTCGGCATGCTCGGGAACCTCGGGCACGTCGGCCGGGGGGTCCCGGTAATCGCGCCACTGGATCGCTGGGTCGTTCGCCAGCAGTTGGCCGTAGAAGTCACGCCACGCGACTTGTCGAACGAGTTCCTCTGCTCCCCTGACCCTCCCCGCATCCGCCACCATCTCGCTCGCGCTCAGACACCCGAACCGCAGGTAGGGGGAGACCCTGGAGGTCGCGTCGGCGGCCATGTCGTTGCGGTGGTCGCCGTAGGTCGAGGCACCGGCCGCGAGATAGGACTCGAGATGCTTCCTGCCCGCCGACTCCCCACCGGGGGCAAGGTCGATCGCGTCGGGGCGAACCGCGTCGGGATCGGGACGTGCACCCAAGCGCAGTTGGGCGGGGACCACCACGGAGGACGGTGCCGGCAACACGGAGCGTCGGGGCACCTGCGACCACGCCCGGTGGTACGGAGTGAAGACCGAGTACATCTGCTTGCCGGGCGGCACGGCCTCGCCCGGTTCGACGACGGCATTGCCCGGGTGCACGTGGAGTGCGATCCCGCGAGCAGCCAACGCCGAGCTCAGGGCTTCTTCGCGACGCTGGGCGAACCCCGTCACGTCGGCGGTCAGATGCACCGCGTCGGCCGTCGCTTCCTCGGCCACTTCGATCGTGCGGGCGACGATCTCTCCCTCGCGCACGAACAACCGACCCCCCCGCGCAGCCAGCGAACGGTCGAGGTCCGCGAGGCTCTCGTGCAGGAACCGAGCCCGGTTCGCCGAACGAGCGACCATCCTCGGGTTCAGGACGAACAGCGGCACGACCGTGCCTGCCTGCTGGGTGGCTGCCGTGAGGCCCGGATGGTCGTGCACCCGAAGGTCGCGAGTGAACAGAACGACGGCAGTCACCTCACCACCGTAGGTCTGCACCGGTGCAGCGACCCTGAGCGAAGCTGTGCAATGGCCGGCGCAGTGGTGACCGGCCCAGATCGAGGACCGCGGTAGGCTCGCTCTATGGAGCCGGAGGACATCCGTGGGTAGCGGCAAGCGCTGGAAGATCGCCACCGTCCGCGGCATCCCGGTGTACGTGAGTACCTCGTGGGTGTTCGTGGTCGTCTGGGTGGCGTGGAGCCAGTACGCGGTGTTACTGCGCGACTACAGTGCCCTGACCGAGGGCGAAGGGCTGGTGCTGGCCCTGGTGGTCACCGTGTCGTTCTTCGGCAGCGTGCTCATCCACGAGGGCGCCCACGCCGTGATGGCTCGCAGCCTGGACCTGCCGGTCATGGGCATCACCATGGTGTTCTGGGGCGGGGCCACGGAAACGAAGGCCTCCGGCCGGGGCGCAGGCGGGGAGTTCCTGGTGGCGTTCGTCGGTCCGGCGAGCACCTTGGTCATGGCCGGCGTGTTCTGGGCGGTGTCGCAGTCCATCCACGGCGTTGCCTCCGAGGTGGTGGCATGGCTCGCCGGCATCAGCTTGATCTTCGCGGCCGTGAACACCCTGCCCGGGTTCCCGCTGGACGGGGGAAGGATGCTGCTGGCCGCGGTGTGGGGCATCAGTGGCAACCGGCGCACAGGCATGCGTGCTGCGGGTTACGTCGGGATGGCGATCGGCCTCGCCGCAGCGGCGTTCGCCGTGTGGACCATCGGACAGGGCGACACCCTCACCGCGGTCTTCGTGGGCTACCTCGCGTTCATCATGATCGCGACGGGTCGATCCATGGAAGGGCGGATCGCGTTCCGAGACCAACTCGTCCAGGGCACCGTCGCCGATGCGATGCGCCCACCCCCTCGTGCGGTGCCGGCGGATCTCTCGTTGGCCGACACACTCGACCGATACCTGCGAGATTCTCCCGGTGGTTGGTTCCCCGTCGTCGATGACGGGCGGGTCATCGGCACGGTGTCGATGGCGACGGCCAGCCGGGTCGGCGCCCGAGATCCGTTGCGCCC
>DATDJD010000314.1:0-2653 GCA_036520695.1 Actinomycetota bacterium | reverse complement strand
CCCTCCACGCTGGAGGCCCAGGTGGTGCGGTTCGCCGACCGCATCGCGTACATCAACCACGATATCGACGACGCGGTGCGGGCGGGCGTGCTCGACCTGCGCGAGTTGCCGGCCCAGTCGGTGTCGGTCCTTGGTGACACGCATTCGGACCGGATCGACACGCTCGTGAGTGATCTGATCACCCACAGCGAGGATGCCGAACGCGTGGGTCTGTCCCCTCCGGTGTTCGACGCCATGGACCGACTCCGCGATTTCATGTTCGCTGAGGTGTATCTGCGCGAGGGTGCTCAGGCCGAGCAGGAGAAGGCCGTCGCACTCATCCGCGACCTGTTCCGCTACTTCATGGCCCACCCCGACCAGCTGCCGCCGGAGTACCATCGCATGCCGGACGATCTTGCGGTTCGCGTGGCCGACTACATCTCGGGCATGACCGACCGGTTCGCGCTCCGCACGTACGAACGGCTCTTCCTTCCCCGGGGGTGGCTCGAGGATTCCGATGGCGCCTGGCCGTCGGATCCGGATCTGGAAACGTAACGCCGAGGAAGCTGGGGAGCCCGTGGCAGGACGCATCCGCGACGACGACGTGCAGGCGGTGAAGGATCGCACCGACCTGGTGCAGCTCGTCTCGCAATACCTCACGCTCAAGAAGGCCGGCGCCGACCGCATGGTGGGTCTGTGCCCCTTCCACCAGGAGAAGACGCCCTCGTTCGGCATCTCGCCCTCCAAGCAGCTCTACTACTGCCACGGGTGCGGCGCCGGCGGTGACGCGATCAGGTTCATCCGTGAGCTGGAGCACCTCAGCTACGTCGAGGCGGTCGAACGCCTCGCCCAGCAGGCGGGCGTGTCCCTGCGGTACGAGGGCGACTCACCCGAGGCTCGTCGCGCCGCGGCCCGCAAGGCGTCGCTGTATCGCGCGAACGAGCAAGCGGCCGAGCAGTTCTGCCGCATGCTCGCCGAGGGCAAGGAGGCCACCGACGCCCGTGAGTACGTCCAGGCGCGGGGCATCTCGCTCGAGTCGATCCAGGCGTTCGGTGTTGGGTTCGCACCGGGGCAGCGGGACTTCCTGTTGCGCCAGCTCAGCGCTTCTCGCGACCTCAGCCCCGAGATCTTGCTGGAAGCCGGCCTCGCCACTCGAGGTGACGATGGGCAGGTTCGCGACCGGTTCCGCGGCCGGATCACCTTCCCCATCCACGACCTGCAGGGCCGGGGCATCGGGTTCGGCGCCCGCATCCTGCCCACGGACCCCAGGGCGGGGGAGCAGGCCAAGTACCTCAACACCGCTGAGACGCCGATCTACAAGAAGCACGAGGTGCTGTACAACCTGCATCGGGCGCGGCAGTCGGTGGCGAAGACCGGGGAAGTGTTCGTGGTCGAGGGCTACACCGACGTGATCGGTCTGGTGCAGGCCGGCATCGACAACACGGTCGCCACGTGCGGCACGGCGCTGGGGGAGGGGCACTTCCGGCAGCTGGCGCGGTTCACGCAGCGAGCGGTCCTGGCGTTCGACTCCGACGAAGCCGGCGCGCGGGCAGCCGAGCGTGCGTTCGCGTTCCAGCAACAGTTCCCTAGCGTGCAGGCACTGGTCATGATCATCCCGCAGGGACTCGACCCGGCCGACTTCGTCGCCAAGCACGGGGCCGACGCTGTGCGCGAGGCGGCCAAAGGCGCACGTCCCCTGGTGGAGTACATGGTGCGTCGCACCATCGAACGTCACGACCTGTCCTCGGTCGAAGGCCAATCCTCGGCCGTCGAAGAAGCGTTGCCCGTGCTCGACCGGCTCACCGACCCGGTGCGCCGCAGCGAATACGCACACCTGGTCGCCGATCTCACCGGGGTCACCGAGTCCTCGGTCCGCCAGGCGCTGGAGAGCCGTGGGCGTGGCCGCCCCGTCCAGGTGCAGGTCGAGTCACCCAAGCGTCTGTCGGCTCGCGACAAACTCGAACGCGAGATGTTGAAGCTCCTCGTGCGCGACCACGACCTGTTCGTCGTCTATGCACCCCGTCTGTCCGACGAGCATTTCCGCACCCCCTCCGCCCGCAAGGCTATGGAGGCGCTCCGTCTCGCGGACGGAGACGTCGCGGTGGTGGTCGCCGGCGACGACGAGAAGCTGGGCGCCCTGATCTCCTCGCTCGCGGTCGAGCCGGTCGACGGCGCGGGGGACGCGGACTACGCGGAGTCCGTCTGGTCCCGGTTGCAGGAAGCCGTCCTCAAGGCCAAGAGCGACGCGATGCGGCTGCAACTGCAGAAGCTCAACCCCACGACCGACGCCGGCTATGACGAGCTGTTCGCCGAGCTCGTGCAGATCGACGGGGGGCTGCGCCGCTTGCGTCAGGTCACCCGAAGCAGAGAGTGATCGCTGTCGGCCGGTCGGTTCGTATCGGTAGGGTCGCTGTGGGCCTCGGCTGCGTACACTGGGTCGTCGTGCAGCAGACCCCCGAGGAATCCCGTTGAGCGTTCCGGCCCGTGAGATCGCGAGCCTGGACGAGGTCAAGGAGACCATCACCGCCAAAGGGCGGGAGCGTGGCTTCGTCACCTCCGAGGACCTGCTCGAAGCGGTCCCCGTCGACGACTTCACCCCCGAGCAGGTCGAGGAGTTCCTGACCCAGGTTCAGGAGCATCTCACCGCCGAGGGCATCGAGGTCATCGAGGTCCC
>DATDJD010000313.1:0-2809 GCA_036520695.1 Actinomycetota bacterium | reverse complement strand
GTCTGGATCGGCCTCACGTTCCTGGGGTATGCCGCCATCTTCTGGGGGCTCGACGGCGAGACCAGCGCGACCGTGGCCCTCGAGCTCTCCGGATCGTCGCTGTTCACCCTCGGGTTCCTGCGGCCGAGCGAGTTCTGGCTGATGATGGTCTCGTTCTCCGAAGCTGCGCTCGGCCTGTTCCTGCTGGCGCTGCTGATCACCTATCTCCCGAGCATCAACGGAGCGTTCTCGCGGCGGGAACAGGGCGTGACCGCGTTGGCCGTTCGCGCGGGCGAGCCACCCTCGGGCATCGAGATGATCCAGCGGTTCTGGAGATTGGAACGCATGTCCAAGTTGCACGACGTGTGGGTCGAATGGGAGCGCTGGTTCGTCGACCTGGAGGAAACACACACATCGTTCTCCGCGTTGGTGTTCTTCCGTTCACCGCAGACAGATCACTCGTGGGTCACCGCGGCGGGCGCGGTCCTCGACGGCGCAGCCCTGACGATCTCGAGCATCGACGTCGACCACGACGTGCAGGCCGACATCTGCATCAGGGCCGGCTACCTGTCGCTGGGACGCATCGCCGAGGGGTTCGGCATGCCGTTCGAACATCAACCCGCCTCCGACGCCCCGATCTCGATCACCCGCCAGGAATGGGAGGATGCGATGGATGACCTCGCGGCAACAGGCGTCACGATCAAGGCCGATCGCGATCAGGCGTGGCGCGACTTCGCCGGCTGGCGCGTGAACTACGACACCGTGTTGCTCGAGCTCGCCGAGCTGACCGATGCTCCCTACGCGATGTGGTCCTCGGACCGCGGGGTGCTCCGGCCGAAGCGATGAGCGAAGCACCGGTGACGCGCTAGGCCCCCGGCTTGAACACCATGTCCACGACGATGAGGACCAGCACCAGGTAGTCGATCCTCGAGACCACGACCAATCGGTCGCGAGCGGCGGTGACCTCGGGATCATCCAACCCCCGTTCCTCTGCCAGCTTCGCCAACCTGCCACCCTGGGGCCCAAGGAACAGAGCCCCCGTCAGCGCCGTGGCGACGATCCCGACCAAGGCGAGGATGATCCAGAGCGTGAAGGTGTAGGGGCCGTACCACACCATCGCGATCCCCGCGAGCAAGACGATCACCGACGCGGGCATGAACACCCGTTGGCCGATGTGCTCGGCATCCTTGCCCAGCTGAAGGAAGCCCGCGGTGTCGTTGGCCTTGCGGAACTGCGCGATCTTGATCTGGAAGAAGAACGCCCCGCCCACCCACACCATGGCGGCGAAGACATGGATGAACACGATGCCTTGGTAGAGGTGCAGGTTGAATGCAAGGAGTTTCACTGGATCCCCTCCTGTTCTGCGATGGCGGCACGATACCGCGAGATCGTCACGGGGTCGGGTGTTTGGCGTCGTAGGACCAGAACCCAGGTGCGAACCACCGCAGGACGCCGACACCGACGATCGTGAGGATGCCCCCCGAGACGATCGAGGTCGGCACGGAGAACACCGTTGCGACGACGCCGGACTCGACGTTGCCGATCGACGGCCCGGTCGCCCACACGGCCATGCCGATCCCATCGAGGCGACCACGATAGGCATCCTGCACCGCGGTCTGCAGGATCGACTGTCGGAAGATCCCGCTCACCATGTCGCCGGCGCCGGCGATCGCGAGCATCAGCAGCGAGAGCCACAGCATGCTCGACAGACCGAAGACCACGATCGCCGCGCCCCAGACGACGATCGCGAGCAGGATCGCCCGCCCCTGGCGTCGCACGTCCTTCGCCCGACCCGAGAAGGCCGTCGCCAGGAAGGCTCCCGCTGCGGGCGCGGCAACGAGGAACCCGAGGATCGCGGCGCCGTCACCGTCCGAGAACCCATCCGCCACGGCCGGGAACAGTGCCACGGGGAAGGCGAACACCATCGCGTTGAGGTCGGCGAGGAACACCGACTGGATCACCCGCTTGCCCTTCAGGAACCGAAACCCATCGGCGATCGCACCCCAGCCCAGCGTCGGAGCATCATGAGCCGGCGGTGACGGCGCCATGCGCCATACGGCCGCGATCGCCACCAGGAACGTCAACGCGTCGACCACGAACACCCCCGCCGGCGCGATCAGCGCCAACAGGATGCCCGCCGATACCGGACCCAACATGCCCACCGCGGTGCCGAACCCCGCGTGGAACGCGTTCGCCGATGGGATCAGTTCGGGAGGGAGGAGCCGCGCCGGCCACGTATCCAATGCCGGCCGGTTGAACGTGTACATGCCCGCCGACAACGTCGCGAAGACGTACAACGGCCACACCTTCGGCCGCTCGAGCGATGCGTTCACGGCCATGGCAAGCGAAATCAGGGCCAGGAACACATGGGACCAGATCATGAACCGACGCCGCTCGACGCTGTCGGCGACCGCACCGCCCACGATCGGGAACACGAAGACCGGCACGAGTTCGCAGAGGCCCAGCAGCCCCACCGCCAGGGTCGACTTCGTGAGGTCGTAGACCATGAACGGAACCGCGACCGCCACGATCTCGTCACCGAGTTCAGAGATCGATCGCCCGATGAACAGCCTGCGGAAGTCCTTCGACACGCGCACCGGCGTGAGGTCCATCAGGTGGGCGCGCACGCGATCGACCAGGCCGGGTGCGACCTGCGGATCGGGATCGGGACGGAGATGATCGGACATGACGGCCGACCAGGCTAGCGCACGGTCGGAAGCGTCAGCGCAGGAGCCGCGAGAGGCGGCGGTCGGCGAGGATCTTGCCGTTGGTCTGACAGGTCGGGCAGTAGACGACCTCGTGTGACTCGTAGCTCACGCGGCGAAGATCC
>DATDJD010000312.1:0-17085 GCA_036520695.1 Actinomycetota bacterium | reverse complement strand
GCATCGGCCGCGGCGAGCAGTTCGTCGACGGACCCGATCCCCAACTCTTCGTAGACGGCCATCGCCTTCTTCGGACCGAACCCGGGGATCGCCGTCATCTCCCGCACCCCGGCGGGCACCTTCGCTCGGAGCTCCTCCAGTTCGGGGAACGTGCCGGAGCCCAGATAGTCGGTGATCTTCGCGGCGATCGACTTGCCGACCCCGGGGATCGCGAGGACGGCCTTCGCGTCCATCGCACCCACGTCGTCGGGGTAGCCGCCCACCGCCCGGGCCGCCTTCTCGTATGCCCGGGGCTTGAAGGGGTCGTCGCTGACGATGGAGAGGAGATCGGCGAACTCTACGAGCGCCGCTTCGACCTGATCGTTGGTTCGGGGCACGGGCCCGCTCTTCCTCGCTCAGGCCAGACCGAAGAGGCGGAGCAGCAGCGCCTTCTGGGTGTGCAGGCGGTTCTCTGCCTGATCCCACACGGCTGCGCGTGGTCCGTCCATCACGTCGGCTGCGATCTCCTGGCCTCGATGGGCCGGGAGACAGTGCATGACCATGACGTCGTCGTTCGCGAGGTGAACGAGGCGCTGGTCGATCTGATACGGCGTGAAGACCAGCAGGCGTTCGTCGGCTTCAGCCTCCTGACCCATGCTCGCCCAGACGTCGGTGTAGAGGATGTCCGCACCCGTAGCGGCAGCCTCGGGATCATTGAGCACTTCGATGGCCCCACCCGTCTCCGCCGCGATCTCTTCGGCCCTGTGCACGACCTGCGGGATGGGCTCGAACCCAGGAGGGGTCGCGACCCTCACCCGCATGCCAGTCTTGGCACCTGCCAACAGCAGCGAATGCGCGACGTTATTCCCATCACCCAGGTATGTGAGGGTCTGCCCGGCCGGGCCACCGATCCGTTCCCGGACGGTGAGCAGGTCGGCGAGCGCCTGACACGGGTGCTCGAAATCGCTCAAGGAGTTCACGACCGGGATGGTCGCCGCGTCGGCCAAGACCTCGAGACGCTCCTGTTCGAAGGTTCGCAGGACGATGGCGTCGACGTACCGTGACAGCACCCTGCCGGTGTCCTCGATCGTTTCGCCCCGGCCGAGTTGAAGATCGCCTGCGCTCAAGACCACCGGGTGGGCGCCGAGCTGCGCCACTCCCACCTCGAATGAGACACGCGTTCGGGTGGAAGGCTTCTCGAAGATCAGCGCGACCGAACGCCCGGACAACCGACCCGCGTAGGCCTCCGGGCGAGCCTTGAGATCGGCTGCAAGGTCGAGGAGTTCGATGAACTCCTTGGGCGAGAGATCGTCGACGGACAGGTAGTCGGCATCCACGTGGCGGAGTCTATCGGCAACCGAGGAAACCGGGCGAACCACAGCGATCCATGGAGTCAGCCGGCACGAAGCGTGGCGCCGAAGTCCTCCGCGAGACGACGACTCACGGCCTCGACCAAAGGCTCGGTTTCCTCTCCACTGAGGGTTCGGTCCGAAGAACGGAACTCCAAGGAGAACGCGAGACTCTTGGTGCCGGGGGCCAAAGGGTCCCCTTGGAAGACATCGAACAGGACACAACGAGTGAGGAGTTCACCGGCGGCGTCGGTCAGTGACGTCTGCACGTCGCCGGCCGCAACCTCGTCAGAAACGATGTACGCGAGGTCTCGACGAACCGGCGGGAACCGAGGGACGTCGGCAACCATGAAACCGTCGTCCACGGCCTCGCGCAAGGCGGCAACCTCGACCTCGGCGACCGCGACACGACCCTGCAGCTCCAGGCCTTCGGCGACTCGCGGATGCAACTCCCCCACGACCCCGATACGACGATCTCCCATCATCACGAACGCCGAGCGCCCCGGGTGGAAGGGGCCCTCGGGCGACGGGCCAAGGGTGAGCACCGGGACCCGCAGCTCGGCGCAGAGCGCCTCCAGCACACCAGTTGCGTCGAGCACGTCGAGCGGACGAGCATCGCCGGCCCAGCCGTCCCCTGCCGGACCAGCGAGCGCGAACGCGACCTTCTCGCATTCGTCGACCGGATCGGCCAGCCGGAACACCGTGCCGACCTCGAAGATCGTGACCGCTTCCGAACCCCTGGCCTGGTTGCGAGCCACCGTATGGAGCAGACCTGGAGTCAAGCGAGTGCGGAGGAAGCGCTCGTCCGACTGCAGCGGGTTCGCGATCGGCACGGCGTCCGGGTCGCCGGCCAGCTCGAGGTCGTCTTCAGATGCGAACGACAGCAGCCGGACCTCACGCAACCCCGCCCTCACCAAGGCGTCGCGCAAGCGGCGTCGGAACACCACCACTGGAGGTTCGCCGCCCGCTTGTCCGACCGAGGGCACCTGCGAACCGATGCGGTCGTACCCCTGCATGCGGGCGATCTCCTCGATCAGATCGACCTCGCGTTCGATGTCGACCCGGTACCCGGGCACCTCGACCTCGAGGGATGCATCGTCCGTCCCCATCGGTCGGTGGTTCAAGTGGAGGCTGTCGAACACGGCACGAGCATCGTCGTGGCTCACCGGATACCCGAGGAGATGGGAGGCGCGGGCCGGCCGCATCCCGACCCACCGGCGCGCGGGCGGCCCCCCGCTGTGCGTGACGCCTCGCAGCGGGATACCTCCGGCCCACTCTGAGATCAAGTGCGTGCACCGCGCGGCGCCTCGTTCCAGCCCCTCTGGATCGGTGCCACGCTCGAACCGATGCGAGGCTTCGCTGTCGAGTCCCAGGCGACGCGCCGATCGCAACACGCCCGTCCGAGTGAAGTAGGCGCTTTCGAGCAGAACATCGGTGGTCGAGTCGGAAACCTCCGACGTGGCCCCTCCCATGACGCCACCGATCGCGACGGGGCGCTCCAGATCGCAGATCAACAGGTCGTCGTGGTCCATCACCCGTTCCACGTCGTCCAACGTCACGAGACGCTCGCCGTCGACCGCGTGTCGAACCACGATGCCAGGACCGGCGAGCCGGTGCAGGTCGAACGCGTGCAACGGTTGGCCCAGCTCGAGCATCGCGTAGTTCGTCGCGTCCACCACCACGGAGACCGGCCGCATACCGGAAGCAGTGAGACGGGCCTGGGCCCGCAACGGACTCTGCCCGGTCGCGTCGACGCCGCGGATGATCTTCGCCAGGTACTCCGGACATGCTCCCGGCGCTTCGAGGCTGATGGAGGCGACACCGGAGGCGTCCTCATCGGTCGCCGCGATGGACACGTCGGGTTCGAGCAAGGGAACACCGGTCGCCGCCGACACTTCCCGGGCAACCCCGAACACGCTCAGGAAGTCCGGGCGATTGGGCTCGACCTCGATGTCCAGCACGACGTCGTCCAACCCCAGGGCGGTCTTCACGTCGTCCCCCTGATGCAGCCCGTCACGGTCGGCGAACACGAGGATGCCCTCGTGCGTGTCCGCGATGTTGAGCTCTCGAAGGGAACACAGCATGCCGTTGGACATGACCCCACGCAGCGCCCGGGGCGCCAGAGGCTCGGGCAGGACGGGCACCCGGGACCCGGGCTTGGCCCACGGGACGAGATCACCAGCCGCGAAGTTCCGCACGCCGGCGCACACCACCTGTTCACCGGTGCCGTCGTCGACGCGAGCGACGCAGAGCTTGTCCGAATCGGGATGATCGGCCACGTCCAGAACCCGAGCCACCGCGACACCTTCGAGACCGTCCCAAGGACGGAGCACGCCCTCGACCTTCACGCCTCGCTGAGTGATCAATTCGGCGAGGTCGTCTGCCTCGAGATCGGTCGGCGCGAACTCCCGGAGCCACGACAGGACGACCTTCACGTGACACCCTCGAACTGGGCGAGGAACCGGATGTCGTTGTCGACGAACATGCGGATGTCCGGGATCGCATAGCGAAGCAGTGCGATCCGCTCGATCCCGACCCCGAACGCGAAACCGGTGTAGCGCTCGCTGTCGTACCCGCAGTTCTCGAGCACCTTGGGATGCACCATGCCCGAACCCAAGAGTTCGATCCACCCGTTCCCACAGACGTTGCAACCTACGCCCTCGCACTTGAAACACGACACGGCGACCTCAGCACCCGGCTCCACGAACGGGAAGTACGCGGGCCCGAGCCGGATACGGCGTGTTTCCCCGAAGAGCGCCTTCGCCATGGCTTCGAGGGTTCCCTTCAGGTGGGCGAACGTGATGCCCTCGTCGACCACGAGGCCCTCAACCTGGTGGAAGACAGGCAGGTGCGTGGGGTCGGACGTTTCGCGGCGGTAGACCCGGCCCGGGGAGATGACGGAGATAGGCGGTGGCTGCGACTCCATGGTGCGGATCTGGGCAGCGGACGTTTCGGTGCGCAAGACCAGGTCGGGACGCCCAGGGATGGCCGGATAGATCGTGTCCTTCATGGTGCGAGCGGGGTGATCAGGCGGGATGTTGAGAGCCTCGAAGTTGTGCCAATCGTCCTCGATCTCAGGCCCTTCCACGACCCGGAACCCGAGACTCACGAACACGCCGACCACCTGTCGCTCCACGATCGTCAGCGGGTGGAGCGACCCGGTGCGTGGGCGTCGTCCGGGCAACGAGAGGTCGACGCGATCGGCTTCCAACAGAGCCGCCTCATCGATCGCCCTGAGCGCCTCGCGACGTTCGTCGAGGCCGGCCTGCAGCTGGGCGCGCACCTCGTTCGCCAACTTGCCCACGGTGCGTCGGCCCTCGGCGTCGAGCGACCCGAGCGCCTTCTGAGCCATCCCGAACGCCGACTTCCTGCCCATGATCTCGACCTGCGCGGCGTCGACCTGATCCATCGTGGACGCCGCGGCGAACATGGCGAGGCCGCGCTCGCGCTCGGCTTCGATCGTTCGGGCGACCTCGTTGGCGTCCATCAGGCTGCCGAGTCTACAAACCGATTGGAAGCCCAAGATGGAACGAGAGCCGACCCTCGTGGATCTCGCCCCAGACCTGTCCGCCTTGGGATTCCACGACGCCGCGAGTCACGAACAAACCGATCTTGCTGCCGCCGCCCTGCCCCGGTCGCCTCGGGATGAAGAGATCTTCCACTCCCTCCGGGGTGAGATCGGCCCCGCCACGTGATGCGCTCACCCGCAGGAGATCCCCGTCGCGGGACGCCTGGACCGTGACCGGGCCGTCCTGAGCCCACCACACGAGGGATTCCACGAAGGACAGGATGGCCGTCTTGAGCCTTGCGGGGTCGGCGAACACCGTGATGGCCTCACCTCCCCACTCGATCGGGGGATGATCAGGATCGCGTCGCTGGGCTTCGGCGATGGATAGGACGAGTTCGGCGAGGTCCACCTGCTCGGCGAAGATCTCGAGGTTCCCGGCGACTACCCTGGCGGAATCGACCAGCAGGCGAACGATCGTGTCCATGCGGTCGGCGTCATGCACGATGCCCTGCAGCATCACCGCGCGCTGCTCCGTCGTCATGACGTCCCATCGCTTCTCGAGGGCGTAGCCGAACCCTTTCATGGCAGTGAGAGGTGATCGGATGTCGTGGGCGGCGGCGGCGATGATGCTCTCGAGGGCCTCGCCTTCACGGAGGCGACGGCGTTGCCATTCGAAGAGGCAGACGGTCGCGGCAGCGGCCAGGTTCAAGGACTCGGCACGACCCATCAGGGGAACCCGGACCGTGGCATCAGCCATCGACAGGACGTCGTCGGGCAGGCCGTGGGCCTCATTGCCGAACACGAAAGCCACCGGCCCTGACAGATCCGAGCGGTAAAGATCGTCGGCGCCCTCGCTCGCCATCGCCACGACGCGGGCCCCGCGAGCCTGAGACCGCTCGATGGCCGCCTCGGATCCGAGCCCTCGCACCACCGGAACATGGAAGAGCGACCCTGCCGACGAACGGACCGTCTTCGGGTTGTACACATCCACCGACGATGCCGTGAACACGACGCCGCCGGCTCCGGCCGCATCGGCGGAACGAAGGACGGTGCCCGCGTTCCCGGGATCACGCACCTCGTGCAGGATCACGAGGCACGGGTCGACCTCTGCCTGAGCGAGATCCACGTCGAGGTAAGGGGCGATACCCACGACGCCTTGCGGCGTGACGGTGGAGGTGATCGCCTTGATAGCGTCCTCGCCGACGACATGCACCTCGACGCCCTGCTGTGCGGCCTGCACCGCGAGCGGGTCGAGTTCCTCGAGCGTGAAGAGTGACTCGAGCCCGCCGCGCGTGGACAACGCCTCACGCACCCCTTGTGTGCCTTCGACCAGGAACCGGCGATCCTCGTCGCGGAACGCCCGCTTCTTCAGCCTCGCGGCCGCCGCGACCTTCGGGTTCTTGGGTGAGGTGAGCACGTGACCCCCAGCGCCGAGGGCCCGCGCGTCAGGCCGCCGGCTGGCCGGCTTTTCGGCCGGCTTCGTGTCCGGCTTCTGGGACGGCCTCGAGGGCGGATTTGGCCTTCTCGACCAACGAGGAGAACGCCGCAGGGTCGTTGACCGCGAGGTCGGCCATGATCTTGCGGTCGACCTCGATCCCGGCGACCTTCAGTCCGTTGATGAACTGGGAGTACGAGATGCCGTGCGGGCGGACCGCGGCGTTGATGCGCGTGATCCACAACCGGCGGAACTGCGCCTTGCGATCGCGGCGATCACGGTAGGCGTAATTGCCCGAATGCATGACCTGCTCTTTGGCTGCGCGATAGCGCTTGCGCCTGGTGCCGGTGTAGCCCTTGGCTTTCTCGAGCACCTCACGGCGCTTCTTCTTGGCGTGAACGGAGCGTTTGATCCTGGCCATGGCTCAGGCCTTCCCCAGCAGTCGCTTGATCTTCTTCTTCTCGGCCGTGACTTCCGACATGCCCTCGACGCGGCGGCGCTGGCCGCCCGACTTCTTCGTGAGCATGTGGTTGCCGGTGGCCTTGCGGTGCAGCACCTTGCCCTTGCGCGTCACGCGGAAGCGCTTGGTGGTGGCGCTGTGGCTCTTCATCTTCGGCATGGATCTATCCTTCGATATCGGATGCGGTTGCCTCGACCGGCTGTTCGACGGCGTCGTCCGCGTGTTCCTCGTCGGCTGCAGGTTCCTCGATCACGGCTTCATCGACCGGTGGTTCGGCTGAGGCCGATGCGTTCGCCTTGGCCATGGCCTCCACGTACTTCTTGTTGGGAGCGATGACCATGATCATGTTCCGGCCTTCCTGCTTCGGCATGGACTCCACGACGATGGTCTCGCCGAGGTCCTCGACCACTCGGTCCAGGATCTTGCGACCCAGCTCCGTGTGCGCCATCTCGCGCCCGCGGAACATGATCGTGATCTTGACCTTGTGACCCCCGTTCAGGAACCGCACGACGTGGCCCTTCTTGGTGGCGTAGTCGTGCTTGTCGATCTTGGGACGGAACTTGATCTCCTTCAGGCCGGTCCGCGACTGCTTCTTGCGGGCCTCCTTCTGGCGAACGTCGCGTTCGTACTTGAACTTGCCGTAGTCCATGATCCGGCACACGGGCGGATCGGCTTGCGGCGCGACTTCGACGAGGTCCAGATCCAGTTCTCGGGCCTGACTCAGCGCCTCGCGGGTGTCGACCACCCCGATCTGCTGGCCGTCGGCCCCCACCAGACGTACCTGGGGAGAGCGGATCCGGTCGTTTATGCGCGGATCGGTCGAGACCCCGCATCACCTCCTGGTAGACGAATGAGCACCGGGCACACGATGTGCTTGGCCCGGTGCTTCGTTGGACACACGTGCTTCAGCCGAGGAGTATAGCTCACCAATCGGGCTCCAATGAGCGCCCGTAGGCGTCTTCGAGCCGCTGCGTGTCATCCTCGGTCGTGTAACCGTAGGCGATCTCCAGGATGCGTCCCCGAGTAGACGCATCGCACCGGATCCGATGCGTCTCCTCGGCGGGGATCATGAACTCCTCCCCCGCCTGGGGCGCTACCACCTTGTTCCCGATCTCGATCGTGAGCCCCTCATCGAGCACCACCCACATCTCGTCTCGCATGCGATGGAAGTGGACGCTCGTTTCCTGGCCGGGTTCGACGGTGATGACACGGACCGACGAGGGTTGGTTCAGGGCGTAGGTCGCGACCTTGCCCCAGGGCTTGTCTACGAGCATCTCCAACACACCTCCTGGCCGACGTTCGACTCGCCGATGGTCTCGAGGCCGATGGTCTCGCGGCCGATGGTCTCGCGGAAGGCTCTCATCGTCCTCGTGCCGGCTCCTCGACCGGCAAGGAGTCCATCAGCCAGACCATCTCGAGTGCTGCGCGCGCCGCCTCCCAGCCCTTGTTGCCATGCACGCCACCCGCGCGCGACTCGGCTTGCGCGAGGTCCTCGGTGGCCAACACCTCGAAGATCGTGGGCACGCCCGTCGATGTCGCGACGTCGGCGATACCTCGCGCCGCCTCGCCTGCCACGAGTTCGAAGTGTGCCGTTTCCCCCCTGATCACTGCGCCCAGGCAGATCACCGCGTCATAGCGGCCAGAACGTGCGAGTCGGCCGGCGACCAAAGGGATCTCGAATGCACCGGGCACCCACGCGACGTCGATCCCGTCGTCATCCACGCCGTGCGACCGGAGCCCCTCGAGCGCGCCTTCGACCAGCTTGCCTGTCACCGCCTCGTTGAACCTGGCAGCCACGATCGCGACCCGCTTGCCGGCACCGTCGTGCACCCCCACGAAGGTCCTCACGATTCGCCGTCCCCGACAGAGACATCTGAGATGACCTCGGACTCGGGCATGTCGAGGAGGTGGCCCATCTTCTCGCGCTTGGTTCGCAGATACCCGATGTTCTCGGGTGTGGGTGCCACCTGCAGCGGGATGCGTTCCTCGATCGAAAGGCCGTAGCCCTCGAGGCCGGCGCGCTTGTCGGGATTGTTCGTGAGCAGGCGCATCGTCTTGACGCCTAGATCCACCAGGATCTGTGCGCCGATGCCGTAGTCGCGCTGGTCCGCAGGGAACCCCAGCTCCAGGTTGGCCTCTACGGTGTCGCGGCCCTGATCCTGCAGTTCATAGGCGCGCAGCTTGTGGGTCAGTCCGATGGCTCGCCCTTCGTGACCCCGCACGTACAGGATCACTCCACGACCCTGCCCCCCGACCTGGGTCATCGCCGCGTCCAATTGCTGACCGCAATCGCAGCGCAGGGACCCGAACACATCGCCGGTGAGGCATTCCGAGTGCACACGGGTCAACACACCGACACCATCACCGATCTCTCCCAGGACGAGCGCGATGTGGGTCCGCCCGTCCACCAGACTCTCGTACGCGTAGGAGCGCCAATCCCCGTAGTGCGTGGGGATCGCAGCCTCGGCGACCCGTGCCACGAGCACCTCTCGACGGCGACGATGTTCGATCAGATCCGCGATCGAGATCAACTTCATGTCGTGTTCACGAGCTACCCGCACCAACTCGTCCATGCGCGCCATCGTCCCGTCCTGGTTCATGACCTCGCAGATCACGCCCGCCGGGAACAGTCCGGCCATCGTCGCCAGGTCGACGGCGGCCTCCGTGTGGCCGGCGCGGCGCAGGACGCCACCGTCCTTCGCCTTCAAGGGGAACACGTGGCCTGGCTTCTGGAAGTCACGTGACACCACGTCGCTGGCCGTGATCGCCTTCGCGGTGATCGCGCGATCGTGGGCGCTGGTGCCTGTGGTCGTTCCTTCCCGAAGGTCGATCGACACCGTGAACGCTGCTTCGTGACCGTCGGTGGTATCGGTCACCATCTGAGGGATGCCGAGTTCGTCCAATCGCCAGGCGGCGCAGGGCAGGCACACGATGCCACGACCGTGGGTGACCATGAAGTTCACAGCCTCAGGCGTTGCATGCTCGGCCGCCATGATGAAGTCGCCTTCGTTCTCACGATCGGCATCGTCGACGACCAACACGATCTTCCCTCGGCGGATGTCCTCGACCGCCTCCGGGATCGTCGCGAACTGCGCCCGATCCAGGCCGTCCTGTTGGTGCACCTGCTCGCTCATGACGATCGTCCTTCCGTCGAGATCTCCAGTTGGCGTTCCACGTACTTCGCGATCATGTCCACTTCCAGGTTCACGGGGTGACCGGTCGCCGCCACGCCCAGCGTGGTCACCGCCAGGGTGTGCGGGATGAGCGCGAGGGTGACCCCATCGTCGTGGAGCTCTGCCACCGTGAGGCTGACCCCGTCCACGGTGATCGATCCCTTCTGCACCACGTATCGCAACAAGTCATGGGGCACCTTCACCCTGACCCGAGACCCTCCGGCATCGTCGCGCTGGACATCCACCACCTCGCCGACCCCATCGACGTGGCCCTGCACGATGTGTCCGCCGAGCCTGGAAGCGAGCGTCACGGGCCGCTCCAGGTTGACCGGATGTCCAGCGTCGAGACGTCGCAGGCTCGTGCGGCTGATCGTTTCCTCCGAGAGATCGAAGGCTAGGGATGAGCCGTCGTTCGCCACCACCGTGAGGCACACACCGTTGACGGCGACCGACGCGCCGATGTCGCTGTCGGCGGGGACGACACCGCAGTCCACCACGATCCGGTGACCCTGCATCGAGCGGACGGAACCGCGCTCCTCAATGATCCCGGTGAACATGGGCCTCCAGTCGAAGATCGGAGCCGACCATCGTCGCCGACTCGAACGTGAGATCCAGGGCATCGGTGATGGGTGCGAAGCCCTCACCCATGAGGACCCCTGGGGCCGTGGCGCCGCCCACGACCTTGGGTGCGACATAGAGCACGACATCGTCGACGAGTCCATCCCGGACGAAGCTCCACGCCAGCGTTGGCCCCCCTTCCAGGAGTACCCCCTGCACATCTCGCTTGCCGAGAGCGGCGAGGAGCGACGGGAGCGACACGCCACCCTCCACATCGCGATCGAGGACCACGACCTCGGCACCGGCCCCCACCCATCCGGCCACCCGGGCCTCAGGGGCATTGGACGTGGTCGCGATCAACGTGGGCGCAGATCCATCGAAGAGCGAACCGCGGGGAGGAACGCGTCCGGCCGAATCGACTACGACCCGCAGCGGCGGACGGGCGTCGGAGAACCTCACGTCACGCACGGTGAGGGCAGGATCATCGGCGATCACGGTGCCTGCCCCGACGACGATCGCGTCCGCCCACGCGCGGGATCGTTGGACGTCGTCGCGAGCCTCCATGCCCGTGATCCACTTCGACGATCCGTCGCGGGCGGCGCTCTTGCCGTCCAGACTCGAGGCCATCTTCAGCGTGACCGTCGGCAGGCCGGTCGTGACATGCCGCTCGAACGCCCCGTTGAGCCGTCGAGCTTCGGGCTCGAGCACGCCGGCCTCCACATCGATACCGGCCGCCCGCAGGTCCGACAGGCCAGGCGCGTCGTCGCCCATGTTGGGATCGGTCGCGGCGACCACGACCTTGGCGACACCCGCCTCGATGAGCGCCAGGGTGCACGGCGGGGTCCTTCCGACGCGGTGACAAGGTTCGAGGGTGCAGACGACCGTCGATCCTCGTGCCCGGTCCCCGGCACGTCGGAGAGCCATCACTTCGGCGTGCATCGTGCCGGGCCCCTCGTGCCAGCCCTCGCCCAGAACCTCGCCGTCACGGTCGTCCACCACGAGGGCACCGACCATGGGGTTGGGCGAGACCCTGCCCCAGCCGCGTTCGGCGAGGAGCAAGGCTCGTCGCATCTGAGTGACCCTGGAGCTGTCCACGCCTTCGTCGATGACGGCCTCGTCGTGTTCGGCCGAGGCGTAGGTGGGAGGAAGCGTCAGGCGACCGACGACCGAGCCTGCGCACGGCGCCGCCGGTTCGTCGCGTTCACCCGTTCCCTTCCATCCCGACTCTCACGGTCGGTCCCGGAGTTCCACCGGGTCCACCCTCAACTGGCTGCCGAAGGGTCGCGGACTGTCACCGCCGGTGGGGAGTTGCGCCCCGCCCCGGAAACGGTCATATGTCAGTTCACCCAGTATAGGGAGAAGCCCCCGTTGTGCGCCACCGACCAGCGATCGCCCCCGCGAGAGCGACGCCCATGGTCTAGATGCCGAGGGCATTGGGGGCTCAAGTAGCGAGCGTCAGCGAGCGATAGCCCCCAAGCAAATCAAGCCGTGCGCTGGTCGATCGCGAACGACGAACCTTGATCACGCTTGGCGAACTGCTTCATCTCGGTGGCGACCGACACCGCCTCACCGTAGTGAGCGAACGCGCGTTGGGCGCTGCTGGCGATACCGACGCTGATCGCGACGAGGGGGATGTCTTGCATCACGCCCTTGCGATCCTCCATCCGAACGGATCCCCGCTCGAGGTCCTCAGGGTCGTAGAAGTCCACGAGCGTCTCATCGAACTTCTCCGTGACTCGCTGGGCCACGGCCTCGGCGGTCTCCGGGCTGACCACGACGACGAAGTCGTCACCACCGACGTGACCGACGAAGGACTCTGAGCCGTCCTTCTCGACGACGGCGTCCTGGATGATTCGGGCGGTCGCCTGGATCAACCGGTCGCCGCGGACGAACCCTTTCTGGTCGTTGTATGCCTTGAAATTGTCGAGGTCGCAGTAGAGGACGGCGAACGGGTGCGCTTCGCGAACCTGTCGCTCGATCTCCTCCTGGATCCGGATGTTGCCCGGCAATCCAGTGAGCGGCGAAAGGTTGCGCATCTCTTTGGCGCGGCGCAGGGTGCCCTTCACGCGAGCGAGCAACTCGATCGGGTCGAACGGCTTGATGATGTAGTCGTCTGCCCCCGACTGCAGACCGGTCACCTTGTCGGCGCTCAGCGCCTTCGCGGTCAGCATGATGATGGACGTGTTGGCCGTCTGGGGGTTCTTCCGCAGTCGCTGAGCCACCTCGAACCCATCGATCCGGGGCATCATCACGTCGAGCAGGACGAGGTCCGGACGGATCTCACCGGCACGCTCGAGGGCTTCCTCACCGTCTGCTGCCACCGATACGTCGTACCCGGCCGAGCGAAGGTTCACCTCGACGAACCGTGCGATGTCCGGGTCATCGTCGACCACCAAGATCGTCTCCGGCATGACTAGGCGGCCTCCCCTCGCGCGATCGAGGCGAGGGTCGCTGCCGCCACGGTGGGATCGTCGGCTTGGAAGATGGCACTGGCAGCGATCAAGACCGTCGCGCCTGCGTCCACGGCTGCCTGGGCGTTGTCGATCTTCACGCCTCCGTCCACCTCGAGGGACACGTCCAGTTCACGACGGTCGATCTCGTTCCGGAGCGCCTGCAGACGTGGATACACCGCGGGGTCGAGCTGCTGACCACTCCACCCGGGCCGGATGCTCATGAGCATCACATCATCGACCTCGTCGAGCACCGGGAAGACGGCCTCGACGGGCGTTTCCATATTCAGCGTGATCCCGACACCCATGCCCGCGGACCGCGCCTTCGCGATCGCAGGTCCCGGCGCGCCGACCGCCTCGTGGTGGAAGGACACGACGTCCAATCCCGCCTCAGCCAACTCCTCGAAGAAGCCCTCGGGGGCGTCCACCATGAGGTGACCGTGCAGGATGCGCTCGGTATACGGCCGCAATGAAGCCACCACGACCGTACCCAGTGCGATCGGAGGTACGAAATGCCCATCCATGATGTCGATATGGATGACTTCGGCATGGTCATCGACGAGCTTGACCTGGTCCGCCAGGCACGCCAGGTCGGCCGACAGGATCGACGCTGCAAGCTTCCCCACGCTCGCCATGGTACCCGTCGGGCTACGCCTTCTTGCGGAAGGCGGCGACGAACATACCGTCGCTCCCATGGCGGTGGGGCCACAGCCGTACCCGGGTCGAAGGTCCCCCAGGACCCTCGATCTCGACGGGCTCGAGGTCGGCTCGATGGCGGACGATCGCATCGGCCGCGGCCTCGGTTTCGGCCCGTGGGAACGTGCACACGGAGTACACCAGTCGACCACCTGGCTTCAGCAGGTCGACCAAAGGTACGGTCATCCCCACCTGGGTACGCGCCAACTTGCTGAGCTCATCCTTGCGATTGCGCCACAACAACTCGGGCCGTCGACGTGCGGAACCGAGTCCCGAGCACGGTGCGTCGACCAGGATCCGGTCGAACGGACCACGAACGGCCGGCTGCCGCGCGTCCTGGACCAGGACGAGAGGATGTTGCCCGAGTCGAACCGCCCCCCGCCGGATCAACGGCACGCGCCCGGCGTGGATGTCGGCGCCGACCACGACGCCACCGTCGCCCACCAGCGCCGACAGGAACGATGTCTTGCCACCGGGGGCGGCACAGGCATCGAGGATGTGGTCCCCGGGCTGGGGGTCCAGGGCGCGAACGACGAACGCGGATGCTTGGTCCTGGATCGCGAACCACCCGTCCGCGAAACCTGGAAAGACAGAGGGATCGCCTCCATCGACGATCACGCATGTCGGATCCAATGCCGCGGTCCGCGGTTCCCGTCCGTCTTCGCGCATCGCTTCGATGAACCCTTCGACCGAGATCATGTCGGTGTTCACACGCAGACACAACGGGGCGTGGGTGGCGAAGGCCGCGGCCGCCGGTTCGACCTCGTCGATCGGGAGCAGCCGGGCGAGCTCATCGATCGCCCATGGCGCGAGGCCCGTGCGAACCGATACCTGCTCCGCCCCCGAACCTTCGGGCCACTCGATCGGTTCGGCGGCGAGCCGCCGCAGGACCGCGTTTGCGAACCCTCGCTCGCGGTCGCGCGCCAGCCCGACCGTCTCGCCCACCGCCGCATGCGGGGCGGCATCGGTGAACAACACCTGATAGGCGCCGAGGCGCACGACCCCACGCGCTCCCGAACTCATGCGTGCCACCGGCCTGGTGGCCACCCGGTCCAGTGCCCAGTCGATCGACCGCAGATGACGGATCGTGCCGAACGCGAGATCGGTGGCGAACGCACGGTCACGCACGTCCAGCTGCGACTTCCGCAGAGCGGCGGGCACCACGATCGTCGAGTAGGCCCCTTCGTCGACCACGCGTCGGATCGCCTCCAGCGCCACGCTCCGTGCGGTCTGCCTCATGTCCCCTCCGTGAGGTGCTGATCGAATCGTTCGCCCGGCGCGAACCGAGCACCGTGCGCCCACGCATCGGCCCGCATGTTCTTCTTGCCCGACGGCGCCACGTCAAGGAGTCGGTAGAGCCCTTCACCGGTACCGACATCGACCCCACCGGTGCTGGGATCGGTACCCAGGATCTGGCCCGGTTCACCCTGCCCGGGCGTCGGTTCGCCTCGAACGATCTTCAACCCCTGCCCGCGGAACGACGTGGTCGCCCCGGGGGTCGGCGACACCGCCCGAACGCGCCGGTCGATCACGTTCGATGGGTCCGTCCATCGCACCGTGCGATCGTCCGGCGTCAGCTTGGAGGCATACGTGATGCCTTCCGGCGACTGGGGTTCAGGGATCAGGCTGCCAGCAGCCAGGGCAGCCACGGTCCGGGCCAGCAACGCACCTCCGAGCTCGGCGAGCCGGGTCCCCAGCGCCCCGGCATCGTCGGTCGGTTCCACCGCCACCTCGAGTTTGGCCAGGACGCTCCCGGTGTCCAACCCCTCGTCCATCTCGATGATCGTCACCCCGCTGACGGTATCGCCTGCCTGGATCGCCCGCTGCACCGGTGCCGCCCCACGCCATCGAGGCAAGACGGAGAAGTGCAGGTTCACGCAGCCGAACCTTGGGAGTTCCAAGACCTCAGCAGACAGGAGTTCGCCGTAGGCCACCACGACCAGCACATCGGGTCTGGTCGCTCGGAGGGCCTCCAACCCTGACCCTCCGCGAACGCTCTCCACCTCGAACAGGGGCAGGCCCCGTCGGCGAGCGGCCTCGGCAACCTCGGTCGGACGGAGCCGGGACCCACGACCCGCTGGTTTCGGGATGCGGGTCAGGACCGCGACCGGTTCGACCGGCTCGGATGCCGATAGGAGCGCATCGAGCGCGACCGCCGACCACGGGTCGTTGCCGAGGAAGACCGTTCGGAGCGAACACATGGGGCGAGGATAGAGTGCGCGACCCCTCAGGCGTCGTCACGGCGCAGGAGGCGCCGTTTCTTGGGCTCGTCCATCGCCAGTTCGAGACGACGCAGCTCCACCATGACCTCACGTCGCCCTTCATCGTCCAGGTGATCGATGTAGAGCATGCCCGAGAGGTGGTCGGTCTCGTGCTGGAAGATCCGAGCGAGCAATCCTTCCCCCGTCATCTCATAGGTATGGCCCGACACATCCTGACCACGACAGGTAACGACCGCCGCCCGAGGCGTGGCATGGTACGGACCGGGGATGGACAGGCATCCCTCGTCCACCTCGGTTTCACCTGACGCGTCGAACAGTTCTGGATTCGCCATGACCAACGGACCTGTCTCGCCGTCGTCGAATACGAACAGGCGGAGCGAGAGACCGACCTGCGGTGCAGCCAGGCCGACACCGGGTGCCTCGTACATCGTTTCGATCATGTCCTGGCAGAGCACGGCGAGCTTGCGATCGAACTCGGTGACCGGCTTGCCCGGTGTGCGCAACACGGGGTCGCCGAGGGTTCGGATGGGCATGATCACGCCGAGGCTCCAGGTCCGATGACGTCGTCCGGCTCTACAGGTGCGGTTCGGCCTCGACGCGGGTGACGATCTCGCGCGTCGCGAGTTCGCGAACGACCCGCCCGAAATCCGGCACCGAACCGGCGTCGAGCGCGAGCAAGCATACCGTCTGCTCGCCCGTCACCGAGGTCAACATCGTGATGGGCTCGATGGCAGCGATCGCCGCCTCCAGGCGATCGTCACCGGCGACACGGAAGACCGCGGATCCGACCGGGAATCCGGCTCCTGCCCGCCGGGCCGCCTCATCGATGTGGAACCGATCGGGGTTGCCGCGAACCAACGCCTGGACCGCCGGATCTCCCGGCATCGACGATTGCACGATGGCTCGCCCGGATGGTCGCGCCCACCCGATCGCTTCCATCCAGGTCGTGACGGCACGTTCCCGCGCCGCGAAGCCCGGCCGACGTTCCGCGAGGTCGGCATCGAGGATCGCGACCAGATCGAGCCCGCCACGACCGAAGTCGCGGACGTCATCGGGGCCGCCCACCAAGATCTCGTCCTCCGTGGGCAGACGCGGTTCGTCCTCAGGACCCAAGCGGTGGACCGGTGTCGAGGTCAACCGACCCGCCCACGCTTCCACCCGTTCACGTCCGCCTCGTCGCAGGCCGAAGTCGGCAGCACCGCACACACGACATCGACCCGGCGCCTCACAGACGATGCAGCGCACAGCGCCTTCC
>DATDJD010000311.1:0-2921 GCA_036520695.1 Actinomycetota bacterium | reverse complement strand
ACCTTGTTGGAACGGTGGGAGCACGGCGATGCGAAGCTGTACTGGCCCACCTGGTACACGGTGACGCGCCTCGCGCAGTGCGCCGACGCCGAGGAGCTCTTCACGTTCCGGTTCGACGCCCGTGAGCCCACCGACGACGAGATCGAACGCCTGCCGCGTTCGGTGTTCTGGGAGGACTGATCGGTGCTTCGCGTGACCAGAGTCCTCGCGCCAAACCCCAGCGTGTACACGCTGGAGGGCACCAACACGTGGGTCGTCGGCGAGGCACCGACGGTCGTCATCGACCCCGGCCCCGACGATGAGGGTCACCTCGCAGAGGTCTCGGAGGTCGCAGCCGAACGAGGTGGCGTGGGCGCTGTGTTGGTGACCCACGATCACCCCGATCACGCGCCGGGCGCTGCGTCGTTCTCCGAGCGAGTGGGTGCGCCGCTGTACGCGTTCCGCCTGCACGGCGCCGAGCACCTTCGAGATGGCCAACGGATCCGTGGTGGTAGCACCGGTGACGGCGCGGCGCTGGATCTGGTGGCCCTGCACACACCCGGGCATACGAGCGATCACGTGGCGTTCCACGTGGCGTCGTCGTCTGCGCTGTTCACCGGCGACGCCGTGCTGGGGCGGGGGACCAGTTTCATCGACCCACCCGACGGTGACCTCCGACAGTACCTGCGGTCGCTGGACCGCATGTTGGACCTGGGGCCGGCGACGATCTATCCGGGCCACGGTCCGGTCGTGCTCCGCGCGCAGGCAAAGCTTCGCGAGTACCTCGAGCACCGCGCTCAACGTGAAGCTCAGGTGCTCGCGGCGCTCGCCGAGGGTGGGGTCACCGTGCCCCAGATGGTCACCGTGATCTACGCCGACTACCCGCCTGAGGTGCACGAGATGGCGGGACGATCGGTGCTGGCGCACCTGCTGAAGCTGGAGGGCGAAGGCCGCGCCGAACGAGGGGGTACCGGCGACACCATGACGTGGTCGGTGTCGACGCCGCGTTCATGCGAACGCTGCGGCAAGCCGGTGAAGGGCCGCGCACGCTACTGCAGCACCTGCAGCCTGGTGATGCTGCAAGAGGGCGGCGGGCCTTCGAAGGACGCCGAAGGATCCTGATCCAGCGCCACCACGTACTTCCCTCGGCCCATCACCTGGATGCGTCCCTCGGCGACCAACGCACGCAGGGCGCGGTTCGCCGATTCCCGCGATGTGCCGCACAGATGCGCCAACTGCTCCTGCGTCAGCCCGAGCGAGATCAGGGTTCCGCCGGCAACCGGACGCCCGAACCGGTGGGCCAGGTCGTGCAGACGATGCTGGACCCGACCGGGCACGTCGAGCCAGGCGAGTTGGCACGCGAACGACCAGAGCCGGTGCTCCCGCGCGTTGAAGAGCGCGGTGAGCCCGCGATCGGGTGCCGGTGCCACCCTGCAGGCTCCGAGGGCCTGCGCCGTGGCTCGCGCTGGTACAGCCGGCATGTCGCCCACGACGTCGCCTGGCCCAACGACGTCGAGACCAAGGACGCGCCCCTGGTCATCGACCGTGCTGACGTAGAAGGCCCCTTTGGCGACGACCATGGGACGCGAACACGGTTCGCCCTGACGGATCACCGCGCGACCCAAGGGCACGCCGATCTCGAGGGGGAGTGGTTGGACGGCGCTGGGCACGGCCCGGCCCATAGGCACCACTCCTGTTCCGATCATGCACCGCGGGGAGGGGCTCGAACCTTATCCACGCGCACCGACACCGACGCCGGAGCCCCGCTAGGCTGGGCCCATGGCGAGACCCAGGATCGACGTCGTGCTCGCGGGGATCCCCTTGTTCGAGGGGCTCACCAAGCGACAGATGCGGAAGATCGGCGCGCTTGCCGAAACCGTGAACGCTCCCGAAGGCGCCGTCGTGGTGAAGGAAGGCCAGGTCGGTGACAACTTCTTCGTGGCGCTGACCGGCCAAGCCAAGGTGACCGTGAAGGGTCGCACCGTGCATCGGATCCTGCCGGGTGACCACTTCGGTGAGATCTCGTTGCTCGACGGTGGCGTGCGCACTGCCACTGTGACCACCGAGACCCCCATGACGCTCTTGATGATCCAGCGCGATGATTTCCTGAAGACCGTGGAGCGTGACCCCGAGTTGGCGGTAGCCCTGTTGGAGAGCCTCGCTCGCATGATCCGCCGCGTCGACCGTTCGCTGGCCCGGTAGCCTGCTCGACGATGAAGGTCGAGTTCTATGTGCCCGCGCCAGCGCCCCCCGCTGATCAACCGGACGCCAAGCAGGAACCTCCCACGTTGGTGGGCTCTGCGGTCTGGCTCGACGGCCAGGTCGTCATCGATGCGGACGACCCCGAGCGTGCCGCACTGCTCGAGCGAGCGTTCCGACGGACGCCTGTGGTTACCGACGACGCGGCCTATCGGCGGTTCGGCACGCACGGCGAGGTCCAGATCCAACCCGGCGACCTGGAATGGTTCCGCGCGGCGGCACAGGTCCGAGCCACCACGGAGGCCGGTGTGATCGCCCGCCTCGTCCCCGGCGTCACCGAGGGTGGCTTCGACCCAGCTGCCGGCTACCGAACGTTCGAGGAATCGATCGAACGCCTCGAGTCGAACACCTGAGGCGTGAACCCCCTGGACGTTCGGTAGCACCCGTCGTCCCTGTCATCAGTCATGGGGAGAGGCGTAGGAACGACGGAGGAAGCGATCGAACTGGGGGACCGTGAAGGCTGCGAGCCCATGTCCCGGCTGGAAGAGCAATCCCTTTTGGATCAGGCGAGCACGGATCTGCGCGAGTTGACCTGAACTGCGGTCCAGCACCTTCGCCACGTCGATGGCTCGTTGCGGCTGAGGACCGAGTGACGCCATGGCACGGAGGTAGCGAAGCTCCGTGGGGCTCGCTCGCTCCACGCGAACCCGGAAGAAGCTCTCATCGAGTCGAGCTTCGACCAG
>DATDJD010000310.1:0-6495 GCA_036520695.1 Actinomycetota bacterium | reverse complement strand
CTCGGCCTGCGCCGATGCAGCGGCCAGGAAGGAGTTCACCCGCTCCAGGCTTTGCTCGTTCACCCCGCAATCATGCCGCACACGGACCAGACTCGACCAGTGCGCCTCGGTGGAACGGGTAGGCTTCGCGCGTGAACGCGCAGGACTGGCCCCAGGAGGGTCGGGGGACTCCTTCGGGCCCGGCCCCACTCGCCGGTCTCCGGGTCCTGGACCTGTCTCGGGTGCTGGCCGGGCCGCTCGCCACGATGACCCTCGGAGACCTCGGGGCCGACGTCGTGAAGGTCGAGCGACCTGGCACCGGCGACGACACCCGGCAGTGGGGGCCCCCGTTCGCCGGCGATGACGCCGCCTACTTCCTCTCGCTCAACCGCAACAAGCGCTCAGTCGTCCTCGACCTCAAAGACCGCTCGGGTGTGGAGGCGGTCCGCCGACTCGCCGGGGTCGCCGACGTGCTGATCGAGAACTTCCGTCCGGGGCTCATGACCGAGGTGGGGTTGTCGTTGGACGACCTTCGTGCGCGCAACACCCGGCTCGTCACGTGTTCGCTCACGGCGTTCGGCGATGATGCGCCCGGTACCACGAGCCGTCCCGGCTACGACATCATCGTCCAGGCACTGTCGGGCCTGATGAGTGTGACCGGTGAACCTGACGGCGAACCCACGAAGACGGGGGTCGCCCTCCTGGATGTGATCACTGGGCTCTACGCCACCGTGGGCATCCAGGCGGCGCTGCTGGAACGTGAGCGAACCGGACACGGCCGACACGTCAGCGTGTCGCTGTTCGATGCCGCGGTGGCCGCGATGGTGAATCAGGCGGCCAACCACCTGGTGGGCGGCACGATCCCTCGACCTATGGGCTCCCAGCATCCCAACATCGTGCCGTATCAGGTGTTCCACGGATCCGACCGACCGTTCATCGTCGCCGGTGGCAACGATCGCCTCTTCGAGCGGATCTGCGAGGTGGTGGGTCATCCCGACTGGTCCGACGATGAACGGTTCGCGACGAACGAGGCGCGCGTCCGCAACCGGGACATCCTGGTCGCCTCGTTGGTGGAAGCCTTCTCCACCCGGCCCGCCCTGGCGTGGACCGAGGCGCTGGATGCGGCGGGGGTCCCCTGCGCACCGATCCGCACGATGGACGAGGTATTCGCTTCGCCCGAAGGCGCGGCGTCCGTGGAGACGGTCGACGATCCTGGGCGCGGTGGCGAGCTGCGCATGGTTCGCGACCCCCTCCGGTTCGACGGGCGGCGGCTGGAGACCCGCATGCCTCCGCCGACGCTCGGCGAACACACCGACGAGGTCGTGGAGACGTGAACCCTGGCGAACGCTGGCGAGCCGCACTCGAGGCTCGCGCCATCCCCCAGGAGTTGATCGACGCCGCGCCCGAGTCGCCGTGGGGGTTCCCACGCGAGGTGTTCGAGGCGCGAGGCGCACGCGTCATCGACCCGGCTGCTGGGGTCTCACCCACGACGGACCGAGCAACGGAGGCGACCCCCGAGGGAGGGATCGTGCTCGACGTCGGCGTCGGCGGCGGTGCAACCTCACTCCCATTGGCCACTCGAGCGGGCACGATCATCGGCGTCGACGGACAGCCAGACATGCTCGAGGCGTTCACGTCGACGGCGACGGCAGCGGGCGTCCGCGCGATCGCGGTGGAAGGTCGGTGGCCTGACGTTGCTCCAGCGGTGCCGGTCGCAGACGTCGTGATGTCCGGCCACACGCTCTACAACGCCCCCGACCTGGAGCCATTCGTCCTCGCACTGCACGATCACGCCCTGCAGCGTGTGGTGCTGGAAGCGACCGGCCGTCATCCACTCGGATGGATGGCCGACCTGTGGCGGATCTTCCACGGCCTGGATATCCCGGACGAACCTCGCGTCGAGCTCGCGATCGAGGTCATGGGCTCGATCGGGATCGAGCCGCGGCGCCACGACCGACCAGGTGGCGACGACGACCCTGCCGGTGGTGGGTTCACGACCCGGGACGCCGCGGTGGCGTTGGTGCGGACCCGCCTCTGCCTGCGGCCCGACGATGACGCAGCGATCGCCGACGCGCTCGGCAGCCGGCTGCGGTTGCGGAACGGACGGTGGTCGGCCGGTCCCCACGAGCGCACGGTCGTCACCCTGTGGTGGGACCGAGCTGCCTGAACACCGACGTGCCTACGTGGTGGGTGCGAGCAGGAGCACGTCACCGACGGCGCCGTAGGTCCCCCGGTCGCCGTCGGGCACGCTGATATCGAACGTTGCCGTCGCCCCATCGCGCTGCGGCAACCGGAAGCGCAGGGTCGGCAAGGTTTCGACCAGTCCTGACAGGTCCTGTGCACCCACCGGCGATCGCGCGGTGTCATCCAAGCGGAACCGGACCTCGCCGCCCCGCAGCACCCCGACCGCCTCCAGCTCGATGCGGTCAGCTTGGATCTGCGCGGTGGGCTCATCGCACCGCAGTTGGCCCTTCAGGGCGGCAGCGCCGGTACCGCTCAGCGAGAGATCGGCTTCGTCGAGCGTCACCTCGACTCGCCAGCTCGCCGCGCACCGACCACCGACGTAGAGGTCGTGGTGGGTGCGCATCTCGATCTGCACGACCCAGCCATCGTCGGCCGCCGGGCCGGTCGGCGAGCCGTCCGGATCGGGTCGAGCACCGGGGTCCTCGACCCCCGGAGGGAACGGGTCGGTGTGAGCGGCCACGTACGCGCCGATACCGAAGCACGCACCGAACACCGCGATCCACAACACGGTCCTCAGGGCGCGGCGCATGCCCGACCCTACCGCGAGCGTCGCGTCACGTAGTCCCGTACGACGAAGTCCCCGACCCGATGATCGTCCATCAGGAACACCCGTCCGTGGGTGAGACGGGCCAGCCGCTCCATGAACGCCGCCAGCCCTTCGGACTCCTCGAGCATGAAGATGTTGAGGCGCACGCCGGCCTTCGACAGGCGCATGGCCTCGGTGAGGGTTCGTTCGATCGTCTCGCGCACCGGCGGCCAGGAGAAGAACGCCTGGTCGCCTTCCAGGTGTGCCGTCGGTTCGCCGTCGGTCACCATGATCACCTGGCGCGTGGCCCGAGGGTGTTGGGACAGCAGACGGTTCGCCAGCAGGAACGCGTGCTCCATGTTGGTGCCGTACACGCGCTCGAAACCGGGCGCGGTGAGATCTTCGGGCTGCAACTGCCGCGCATAGTCGCTGAAGCCGATCAGGTACAAGGTGTCGTTGGGGTAGCGCCCTTCGATCAGTGCATGCAGCGCCAGGGCCATCTTCTTCGCGTGGATGAAGTGGCCGCGCAACGGCATCGAGAACGACAGGTCCAGCAGCAACGCCGTCGCGACCTCGGTGCGTTGCTCGGCTTCGACCATCTCGAAGTCGTCGGGCCGAAGCCGGACTGGGTCGCCCGGTTCGGATCGCACGACGGCGTTGAAGACGGTCTTCTGGACCGCCAGCTGACCGTGATCGCCGAAGTTCCACGGTCGTGTCGCACCGGTGGGCTCGGCCATGCCGCCGGGGTCACGCGCCTCGTGCGTACCCTCGCGGTCGCGCTTGAGCTCTTCGAAGATCTGGGTCAGCGCGCGTTCGCCCAAACGGCGGGCACCTCGGGGCGTGACCTCCAGCCGACCCTGACGCCGCTGCACCAGGCCTGCCTTCTCCAGCGCACGTTCGATCTCCTTGAGGCGTCGCAGGTCCTGCGCGGCGGTGTCGCCGAGCGTCCGGCGCAGGGCATCTTCGTCGACGTCGTCCAGGGCGGCGCCGGGGTAGTCGCCCTCCATTGCCCGTTCCAGGTCCTCGTAGTCATGGAGGCGTTCCATGGCATCGACGGCGGCCGACATCGGCATCGCGTCCTCCCCGTCCCCCATCGCCGGCTCGCCCCATCCCATCTCCGGGAACGCCCCCGACAGGTTCGCGCTGAGGCGATCCACTTCGAACGCCAGGTCCATGTCCTGCATGACCTGTTCGGAGAGCGCGGCCAACTCTTCGCGTTGCTCGGGCGACAGGGATGCCATCAGACTGCTCATCGCCGCCATGCGCTTCGCCATGTTCGCGAGCAACTCGTCCAACGTCCGGGGACGGTCGGGGAACAGATCGCCGAAGCGCGAGAGGAAGTCCTCGAAGGCGGGCTGGGTGTCCTCGCCTCGCTCGCGCATCTCGATCAAGCCGTTCAGCTCGGCGAGCATGTCCTTGAACCTGGCGATGTCCTCGGGGGTCATCGATCGCATGCCTTCGGCCATCTGTCGGAAGTGGGAGGCCATCACCTGGTCTCGGACGTGCTCCCGCAGCTCATCGAACAGTCGCTGGGCCCCGGCGTCGGCGAACCGATACTCCTGAAGGTCCTTGAGTTGGCCCGGCGCGTCGGTCGGCAGTGAGTCCAGGAACGCTTCCCGCATGCGGGCATCGTCGTCGTCGCGGACACTCAGCTCGATCCGTTCTCGCTCCACGATCTCGGCGAGCCGTTCACGGATGTCCTCCAACGGCCCCGCCAGGTTCAGCATGTCCTGCTCTTCTTCGCGTCGTTGCTGGAGACGGTTGCGGAGCGCGTCCATGCCCGAGAACCGGCCACGCATTCCCTTGCGGAGCAGCCGCTGGAGGGCTCCGTCGGCGCTGCCGCCCATCAGGATGTCGTCGCTGATCTCCTCCAGGATCTCCGACGTATCGACGTCGGGACCGAACGGGTCCTGCGACCCATCCCACCTCGAGTACCGGAAGCGCATCCAACCACCCTACGCACGAATGGGTCGAACGCAGGGCAGCCGGCCGCTACGCCAACACCTCCGCACCGAAGCGAGCGGCAGCTGCCAGGATCAGATCGAAGTCGATGTCCTCAGGTCCCGTCGTCCCGATCTCCTCGATGGGTCGACTCGTCTCGCGGATGAATCCCTCGAATCCAGCTGGCGAGAAGATCATGAGCATGCGGGCGGTCGGTGTGTGCACCGTGTATCGATGCGGCACGTCGCGAGGACCGAATGCGAACGATCCGGGACCGGCTTCGAAGACATCCTCACCGATCGAGAACGTCACCTCGCCATCCAGCACCCAGAAGGCTTCGTCCTCTCGGTGGTGCACGTGGAGCGGCACCAAGCCATCGGGTGTCGCCACGATCTCGACCATGGCGTACGAGCCATCCGTGTGCTCACCCGTCGCCTTGAGGAGCGTCGGCTCCCCCATCCACGACAGATGCTCACCCGCATCGGCAGCGAGTCCAAAGCCGACCGTCCTGGGTCCGTCTGACTCCACCTGGTTCATGGTTCCTCCTCCTTCTCGTCGCTGTGATGTGGCCCGGTCATCGCTCGAGCGCGCACGTCGCCACGCGGGCCATGGTGGTCGCCGCCGCATGAGCATCGAAGCCGCGGCGTTCGAGCGATCTGAACGTGGTGAGATCGAACAGTGCACTCACCAGCTGCACGTCCCGACGCCTAGCCCGCGTGCCCTTGAGGGCGGTGCGGACGAAGGCCTCCACGGTGGCGCGTTGGTAGTCCTCCCATTCCCGGATCGCGGGAAGATCGCGCTCGCCCGGGAAGACGTCGAGATGGGCTCCGCCGCGTGCATAGAAGTCGAAGAGCACGTCGGCCGCTCGCTCGAGGCGTTCCCGGGTGGTCCCGCCTTCACCGATGGCCTCTGCCGCATCGTCGGGTCCTGGCGGTCGCAGGCGAGTCATCAGTAGTTCGCCGCACGCGGGAACCAGTTCCGCGAGCGAGGGGAAATGGTTGTACACCGTGGCGACGGCGACATCGGCACGACCCGCGATGTCTTTCCAACTCGTCCCGAGGATGCCCTGTTCCGTGTGGAGCTCGATCGTCGCCGTCAGGATCCGCTGGCGGAGCTCCTCCCGAGCCGAGGCCCGCTTGGACATGTCGTATCCACGTGGAGTCATTTAGATAGAGTATCTATCTAAATACGTCCTCGTCAAGGGTGCAGCGCCGAACCGGTCGAGCACGATCGATCAGCCGATGCCCAGGCCCGTCATGAGGCCGCGCAGCGTGAGTCCGAAGCAGATGAACGAAGCCACGGAGAACGGGACCCAGGCAGGGATCGCAGGCGCGCCCGTCTTGGTCTTCTGCAGGTCACGCGCCAACGCGTGAGCGATCGCCAAGATCAGGAAGGGACCGAACCCGTACACGAGATGCAGCCACGTGGACGGTCGCTTCCCCAGGATCAACAGGATGATCCCGATCACTGCCTGGATGCCTGCCACGATCTGGGCAACGGTGAGCCAGGTCCAGAACCGGTCACCGGGCCCCCGGCGGAAGACCAACACCCCGAGACCCCAGATCCACCCGACGGCGAACACACCGACGACCAGGAATCCCACGTACTTGTGCAGCTCGGACACGACCGGATACTACGCGGCGTCGGTTCCGGTGTAGCGGGCGTCGCCGTCGGCGCCGTCCTTGTTGAGCCGCCGAGACAGATAGAGCCCGTCGAGGGCGAACTCCAGCGCGCTCGCCGCGACGCCGGGGCTCTCCTCTTCGACGCCGAGGCGCTCGAGCATCTTGGCGAGGCCGGGCAGGTCC
>DATDJD010000309.1:0-3408 GCA_036520695.1 Actinomycetota bacterium | reverse complement strand
GTTGACGATGTCGGGTCGGTCGTTGTCGATCCCGGGGAAGATCTCGTTGATGTTGGCGCTGCTGGCGCCGCAGCGCTTCTCCAGGATCTCGGCGAGCAGGTTGCGGTAGTCGGTGGTGGGGGTGAGGTCGTCGTCCTCGTCGAGGCCGGGCCAATCCCCGTGGACCTGTCCACCCTTCACGCCGCCGCCCAGAAGCATCACCGCTTGGCCGTAGCCGTGATCCGTCCCGCCCGAGCCGTTCTCTCGCGTCGTCCTACCGAACTCGGTGAGCGACGCGAGCGTGACACCGTTCATCAAGGAGCCCAGGTCGGTCGCGAACGCCGCGAGGGAGTCCGACAACTCGGCGAGGTGGCCGTACATCCACCCGTCGGCCCCTTCGGAGAACGCACCTTCACCTTCGTGCATGTCCCAGTCGCCGTAGTCGATCGCGGCGACCTGGAGGCCCACGCCACCCTTGATCAGGCGGGCGATGTCCCGGAGCGCGTCGGCAAGACCGCTGTCGGGATAGGAGGCACCGTTGGCGGGCACGTAGTCATCGGCCGAGCCCAGCGATCCGGCGGTCGAGAGTGCGTCCAGCGCCGTCAGCGCGGGTGCCTCCACGACGTCCGGTGCCCCGGCGTGGATCGCGCGGAGCCCCGTGTCCCACCTCGTCGCCTCGTTCGAGTCGTACACGGCGTCGTGGCCGAACGAATCGATCGACCACATCGCGAGTTCGGGCGCCGGTCCCAGGAACGCTGCCGCCGCGGAGTTCGATCCCATCTGTGTCGCTTGGAACGGCTGGCCGGGGTCGCGCAATCCGAGCACACGGTCGAGCCATCCGGTACGCAGCGACGAGCCGGGCGCGGCGCGCTCCATCTCCTCCATCGCGGAGAAGTGCGAACGGTTCGCGTCTGCCATGCCGACCGCCTGCACGACGCCGAAGTCCCCCGCGTCGTAGAAGGGCTTGAGCGAGGCCATCGCCGGGTGCATGCCGAAGATTCCACCCATCGGGAGCAGCTGCGGTTGGGGGATCGCGATCGTCGGTCGCAGCGTCGCGTACTTCGGGTCGCCGGTGGGCACGAACGCCTGCAAGCTGTCCATACCGCCGCGGAACGAGAGCACGACCAGCACATCGCCGGTGTATGGGGTGTCCGCGAACGCGAGTCTCGTGAACATGCCCTCGGTCGCGAGGCCTGCCACGACGCCTGCAGCGCCGGCCGCCTTCAGGAACGAGCGCCGAGAGATCTCGGGGAGTTCGGGGCACCCGCAGGGCTTCGTCTTCGCAGTGGTGTCGAGCGTCGTCATGTGATCACCGGATCCCGTGGTAGGGCGAGTCGAGGAACAGGGCCATCAGGTAAGGGAAGCGCCAGTCGGCCAGCCATTGGTCGTCCGGGTTGACGTCCTCACCACTCGCTTTGCCGACGAAGGCGAGGACGGCGGCGCGATGCTCGGTCGACAGCTTGCGGAACACCAGTCGCTGGGACAGGGCGTCGACCACTCCACCCCAGGTCTTGGGGAGCTTCTTGCCCAGGAGTCTGGGGACCCAGTCTTCTGGGATCTCTAGGGCGTTGGGCCACCAACCCTGGGGCATGCCGAGATGCAGGTTCCAACGCCCCAACGTGATGCCGGCCGAACGCCACGCGTCGGCGTAGTCGGGGTAGCCGTTGGGCGGGATCCAGGCGAGCGGCAGATCGCCGAGTCCTTCGATCACCCAGGAGAGCTGTTGGAGGGCGTCTTCGCCTTCGTCGTTGCGCTTGATGCCGATGCCCAGCGTCCGGATCGTGGCCGTGACGTCTTGGAACGGCCGGCGAACCTTCTTGCCCGTCGAATGTTTGAACGCCGACGAATCGAACAGTTTCTGCAGCACCGGCTTGATGGCGGTGTCGTGGTGCATGTAGGTGTCGGCCAACGTGTCGACCAGCCCCGGTGGCGGAACGTCCTGCACGAACCGCTGGATCAGCTTGGTGGCGATCCGCTCGGCGGTTGAGCGGTGATGGGCGAGGTAGTCGACGTACTTCAAGGCTGCGTCGTAGCCCTTGTCCTCGTCGTTGTTGTTCGCGTGGAACCCCATCACGTCGATCGGGCCGGTGTAATGGTCCCACGGGTGATACGCGAACTTGCCCGTCTCCCAGTCGAATCCGAATCCCGTCAGGATCAGGGTCGATTGCCGCATATCCTCTTCGTTGTAGCCGCCGTCCACGCCGACCGAGTGCAGTTCCAGGATCTCCCGACCGTAGTTCTCGTTGGGGTTGTCCCTGGTGCTCGAGGCGTTGTTGAGGTAGGCCATCATCGCCGGATGCAGCACCGAGCCGCGAAGCATGTTCGAGAACTTGCCGAACGCGTGCTTGCGGATCACCGTGCGGTCGTAGTCGTGGCGTGACCACCAGCAGGCCTCGTGCGGGTTCGCGATGTTCAGGTGGTTGGACCAGAAGTCGACCATGACCTCGAACAGCTGGCGCTTGCTCCACGCCGCACGGAGGATCGCCGCCTTCGTGAGGTCGTACATCAGATCCCAGGATCCCTGATAGAAATCGTAGGCTTCTTTCACGCCCATCGTGAGGTTGGGCATGCGTTCTTCGAGGAAGTCCTCGACGAACGCGTCGTTGATCGAACCCGGATCCAGCTGCTTGTCGAGCCACTTGTTCCGGCCCATCTGCCGGATGTCCTTCTGCAGCTGGGGTGTGATGCCCCAGGTCGCGCGACGCAGTAGATGCAGATCGGGATCGGTCGGCACGAACGAGCCCGCTGCCATCGCCGGCGACGCCGACAGGAGCCCGGTCGCGACCCCCGAACCCGCCAGGACCGAGGCGGCGGTGGCGGTACGCACGAAGGAACGACGAGAAACGGTTGTGGTCGCCAGACCAGCGTCTGGTGCGGTTGTCCCCCTCATTGCACGAGCTATCGGTCCTGCGCGCGAGCGAACTTGACCGTCAGGGTTCCAGAAGCGACGTTCGACCTAGAGAAAGTAGGCCGTCGCCGACCAGGTCGCCGTCAGGTGCGCGTCAAGACGATCTGGCTGACGTCGACCCGGCCCATGGCGAACCCCGCTCGGCAATAGGCCAAGTAGTAGCGCCACATGCGACGGAACCGCTCGTCGAAGCCCTGCGCCGCGATCTGGGGCCAGCGGTCGTCGAACGACTCGAGCCACGTGCCGAGCGTGCGAGCGTACGACGCGCCGAACCCGTCGTCTCGACGCCACCCCAAGCCGTGGGCTGAGGCGAGTTGGCGAAGGACCGACATGGACGGAACCTGCCCGCCCGGGAAGATGTAGCGCCTGATGAAATCGGGGTTGCTGTCGGACTCGTTCCAATGGTGGTCGGCCACGGTGATCAGTTGGAGCCCAACGGTTCCGCCAGGCGCAGTGAGGTCGTGGAGCTGCCGGAAGTACGGGTGCCACATCGATTGAGGGAGCGATTCCATCATCTCGAT
>DATDJD010000308.1:0-3691 GCA_036520695.1 Actinomycetota bacterium | reverse complement strand
TTTCGGCCTCTCCTACGGAGCGGTGTCGAGTGCGTCGAGCACCAGGACGTCGACCGGGCCTTCGAGGAGATCCGCGATCTGCCTCCGGTACTCGACGTAGTGTTCCGATGCTCGGTGCTCAGCGAGCGCATGCTCGTCCCGGTAGCGCTCGAAGAGATGGAACGAGGTGTCGTCACCCAGACGTCGATAGAGGTCGTAGCGCTCGCACCCCGGTTCCAGGCGGGTGTGCCCAACCATCCACGTGAGGAGGTCGTTGACCTCTTGCTCCTTCCCGGTGAGGGGACGGAACGATGCGAACACGATGATGGGGTTCGCTTCCATGATTGCGTAGTGTACCGAGGCCCGCACCTCCGGCCGTCGGGGGTCTCGTACCGCGATGGAGGGACCATGGCGCAACTTCTGGTGGTCGATCCGCTGCTCGTGACCGAAGAGTTCGGGTTCCACGCCGGCTGGGCGGGGCCAGAGCACGAAGTTCTGATCCCCCGTGGATTCGGGCTCGATGACTTCAGACCCTCACTCGATGTCGCGGAGGGGATCTTGACCGCGCACGGCCTCGTGACCGAAGAGATGATCGCGCTGGCCCCCAAGCTGCGCCTCATCGCGAAACCGGGTGCGGGTGTGGACAACATCGATGTTGGCGCCGCCCTCGCTCGCGGCATCGTGGTGACCAACGTGCAAGGCGTGCGCGGCAGATCCGTCGCCGAGCACGCCCTGTTCATGATCATGTACCTGGCCCGACACGGATGGATGCGGGACGACCCCGCTTGGCAGGGCACGACGTCCGTGCAACTGGGTGGCAAGACGCTCGGGACGCTCGGTCTCGGTGAGATCGGTGGCCATCTGGCCCGCTTCGGTCACGGACTCGGGATGGACATCATCACCCACACCCGCACCCCCGACCCCGACCGGGTTCCGGGGGTGCCGATCGGGTTCGTCGAACGAGATGAGTTGCTCAGCCGCGCGGATTTCGTCGTGCTGTGTCTCCCGCTGACCGAGGAGACGCATCATCTGATCAACCGTTCGTCGCTCGCGCTCATGAAGGACGACGCGTACCTCGTCAACGTGTCCCGGGGGCCGGTCGTCGCGACCGATGACCTGCTCGACGCTCTACGTGGCGGACGCCTCGGAGGCGCCGGCCTCGATGTCACCGAACCTGAGCCCCTTCCTCTGGATCACGAGTTGCGGAGACTCCCGAACGTCTTGATCTCCCCGCACAATGCCGGTCGCACCTTCGAGTCACAGGCTGAAGCGCTGGGCAGGATGCGGGAGAACGTTCGGTTGGTGCTGCAGGGCCAACCGCCGATCGACCTCGTCCAGGCGACGATCTAGCCTCCTGCTCCGTCGAAGGGTCGGTGTTCAGCAGGCTCCGCTAGCGCTCATCGTGTATGCGAGCATCGTGTAGTACCCGACCGTGAGGATGAGTTCGACGATGCCCTGCGTGCCGACCAGATCGTCGACGGCCTGGAAAGTGGCGTCCGAAACGGCACCGGTCGCACACAGTTCGTCTACGAAGGCGACCAGGGTCTTCTCTCGTGCGCTGAGCGTCTCATCGGCAGCCAGCAGCGCCTCGGGGTCGATCCCGGCCGTACGAGCTGTCTCGAGATGTGACTCCCACACGAACGTGCATCCGTGCGCTCGCCCGGTCGCCAAGGTGACCAGTTCGCGATCCGCATCGGCCAGATGCGAATCGAACCTGATCACATGGCCGAGGTCCGCGACCTTGTCCGCCATCGCCGGGGAATGCATCAGCAATTCGAAAGGACGCAGCACCGAGCCGCGGCTTTCGACGATCCGGTCGAACACGACCTGTCCCTCCGGATCAAGGAGCCGGCGTTCGGTGATCGGCGGGATCCGGGGCATGGAACGGTCAGCGCGCCCCGACTAGTGACGGGTCTTGAGACCCGAGACCAACATGTCGCACACGTCGCCTTCAAGGCCCGCGTGCCGCTGCCACTCCACGTCGTCGTACAACCAGGTCTTCTGATCGAGGCGTCCTGACGTCGCAGCGACACCGCCGTACCACGTGAACGATGGCGCGCCGCTGATCGTGCCCGGGTCGAAGAACAATCCCGAGGAGCCGATCTGGACCGTCGTCGCACTTCCACGCCGCAGGTCGTACACGATGGTGGAGGTTTCCTTGATATCGAACGTGAGCGCCAGCCCCGATGCGCCGTTCTCGAGGACCACCTGCGAGGAACCGGTGATCCGCTGCATCACGATGTCCTTGCCACGTGCCCACGTGGTCAACGTCCGACCGCCTCGGTCGGTCCAGATGACGGGGAACGGACACGCCCCGTCGATCACCGCGCCTTGCACCAGGGGCATTGGGCCGGTGGTCGTGACGAGATCGGATCTCGCTCCGGCCGGGCCAGCGAACACCGACACCAACAGGACCGTCGTGATCACCGTGACCAACGCGCGACGCATGTGCTACCTCCTCGATCTGCGGTGGCGGCGGGCCGCCGGGGGGCGCATATCGTTCTCCGAGATGGTCCCACACCGGTGCTCTATCGGCCAAGGGGCAGATGGCTCTTCCTCGCACGTGTTTGACACGGTTGCGTTGGAGCGATAGGACCAGCCTCATCCATCGAAGAGGGGGAAGGGATGCGCAAGAACATCGTGCTCCTCGCGGTCATCGCGAGCCTCGGCGTCGGGTTCGTCGCCATGAACGCAGGTGCGGAGACCGTCGATCGAGGTGGGGCCACGCTCAGCCAGCGGGTCGACGATCTCGAGCAGCGGGTCGACAAACAGGCTCGGGCGATCGCGGCCCTCCGGGCAGCCGACGTCCGGCAGGATCGAACGATCGACCGGTTGTTGGAGTTCCGCACCAGCACGAATCGTTGGCGAGCCGCCATCAACCGGCTCACCTCGAAGTTGCACGGCCAAGGCGTGTACACGGGCCCGGTCGACAACGGCCAGGTGCAGGTAGGACGCAAGCCGGAGGGTTGCGAGGGGCAGGTCGCGAAGTGGAACGAGACGGCCAAGTCCCTCGGTTGCGTCTCCCCGTAGTCGTCTCGAGCACGAACGCATGACCTGGGCGCTCGCGGCCCTTCGGGGCCGCGGTGCCACGGTCGTGTGATCTACGGCAGCAAGACCAGCTTCAGTTTCGCGTTGGCCTGTGTAGGCGTGACCGACACGAACCCACCGGCGTTCCGGTAGGCGCCTGTTCCCCCGACCACCGCAACCCTCACGGGTTGTTGTCCCGACAACGCACCCATCGGGAGCCGACCCATCGCCGCGACTTGGCCTTTGTGGAGTCGGATCGCTGCCTCGCACAGGGCCGCACCGGGAGTGAGGTTCGTCACCGTGCAGGTCGCCTCCATGCGCCCGACCCTGGTTCCGTGTTGCAACAGCAGGCTGCTCGAGACGAACTGATCGCCCAGGCTTTCACCGGGTGGATCCACATCCACGCTGGTGCCGTCGATCACCTGTTGGCGCAGATGGATCACGGTCTTGGTCGTGATGGGTCGTCGGTCCCCGCGGACCCCGGCGGACGCGGAGGTGCTCGCAACCAACAACACGAAGCAGCTGGCCAGCGGAACGACGCGACGCATCTCGGTGTCCTTTCCCTGTCTGGTTGCCTTCTCGATCGGCCCTATCGAACCATGACTCAGAGCCCTTCCGGCGCAAGATGGCGCTCGTATGCTCTGGGCGTGGCCGATTCCCCGTCGCGCGTAGGGATCCTCGCCCC
>DATDJD010000307.1:0-3908 GCA_036520695.1 Actinomycetota bacterium | reverse complement strand
GAGATCGCCCTCGATCCGGTCGCCCGGACCGTCACGAAGGCGGGGGAAACCCTCGACCTCACCGCGAAGGAATTCGATCTGCTGCACCTGTTGATGTCTCGTGCCGGCGAGGTGGTCGGACGTGAAGAGATCATGGACGAGGTGTGGGACCCGCACTGGTTCGGCCCCACGAAGACGCTCGACGTCCATATCTCATGGCTGCGCAAGAAGATCCAGGACGATCCCGCTGCCACGCCGTACATCACGACGCTGCGAGGCGTGGGGTTCCGTTTCCTCGCCCCCGACACCGACGCCGCGCCGTGAACCGACGCCGTGTGGGTCCGCGATGAAGGTCCGGACCCGATTCGTCCTCTCGTTCGCGTACGTCTTGTTGGTGGTGATCGTCGCGCTGACCGTCCCGCTCGGCATCGCTTTGCGCGACCGTGCCCGATCGGAGGTCGAGGCGCTCGCACTGACGAACGCGCAGAGCATCGCGGCGTTGTTGGATGCCGACCGACTCGACAGCGGGGGGGCGCGAGCTCGCCTCGAACGTGACATCGACCGGTTCGCATCCGACGTCGGAGGACGTGTCGTGGTGCTCGATCCCCAAGGGGTCGTCCTGGCGGATTCCGACGGCCAGGACGTGGGTCAAGGCTTCGCCACGCCGGGACGGCCAGAGGTGCGTGATGCCCTCGACGCGACGGCCTCGGTGGGTGTGAGGGAGAGCCAGGATCTGGGCGGTGAGATCGTCGTCGCAGCCGCCCCTGTGATCGATGGGGGCGCTCTGGTCGGGGCGGTTCGCACATCTCGCGACGTGGCTCAAACCCAACGCAACGTCACCCGGGCGACGTACGCGATCGGCGCGGTCGCCGCCGCCGGCCTGGTGGCGGGGCTCGCGCTGGCTTTCGTCCTCGCGGGCTCCCTCGCACGACCGCTCTCACGATTGGCCTCGGCAGCTCAGCGACTGGGTCGGGGCGACCTCCATACTCGGACCGGTCTCGTTGCGGGATCCGATGAGGTCGGCGAGCTCTCGCGATCGTTCGACGAGATGGCGGGGCGCCTCGAGCGCACGATGATCGCGCAGCGCGAGTTCGTGGCCAACGCTTCGCACCAGCTCCGGACACCGCTCACCGGGATGAAACTCCGCCTCGGATCGGCGATGGCCATCACCGACGATCCCGAAGTTCGGAGCGAACTCGTGGCCGCCGAGTCTGAGGTCGATCGATTGGCGGCGATCGTCCAACGACTCCTCGTCATGGCGAAGGAGATCGAAGAGGGTCAGGCGACGCATGTGGACCTCGCCGACGCCGTGGCGCGAGGGGTCGAGCGTTGGCATGATCGCGCGACCCGCGCCGGGGCATCGGTGACGGCGACCGGTGGGTCAGTCGTCGCGCTTGCGAGCCCATCCGACATCGATCAGGTCGTGGATGTGGTGATGGACAACGCCGTGTCCTATGCGCCTGGCCCGATCGAGATGCGAACGAAGCGAGACGGTGCACGGGCGATCCTCGTCGTGCGGGACCACGGCAGCGGGATCGCCGAGGATCAACTCGCCAGGGTGAGTGAGCGCTTCTACCGAGGTTCGAACGCTTCTCCAGGAGGGAGTGGGCTCGGACTCTCGATCGCGAAGGAACTGATCGAGCGTTGGGGTGGAACGATCGCGATCACGAATGCCGACGACGGCGGCACCCGTGTCGAAGTCGTGTTCCGAGCCGTCGATGTTTAGCGGGCCGTTAACCTGAGCGGCGCTAGCCTGGACCGCATGAAGCGGATCGTCGCGTTGATCGCCCTCGGTGCTGCCGGTCTCCTGGCCGCCGTCGGCATGACGGTGGGTGCCTTGGCCCTCGCGGGCGACGACGCCGGCAGCGTGTTGCGACCCGACGTGTCAGCTCCTCGGTCGACCGCGCCACCCTCCGATGCCCCCGACCACGCGACACCCACCCCGACGAAGGAGCCGGAGACCGATCGCGGCAGCGACCGCAACGGCTCCGACGACCATGGCGGCGGTGACGACCACGGTGGCAGCGACGATTCCGGTGGTGACGACTCCCGGCAGGGCTCGGGCGACGAATCCGGCGGCTCGGGTTCGAGTGATTCCAGCGGACCTGGATCCGGCGATGACCACGCTGACGACGACGACTGAGACTTAACCCGCCCTTATCCGCCGGCTGGGAAGCCGGTGACCCGCCCCTCCCTAACGTGGTTCCTGACAGAACGGATCACCACGGACGCAAGGGAAGGGAGCGGATATGTCACGGAAGAACTGGATCGGGATCGCCATGGTGGGGTTCCTCGTGATGGCTGCGGGAGGCGCGGTGGCGATCGCTCAGGACTCATCGTCGCCGTCACCCACGAACCAGATCTCAAGCTCGGTCAGCCCATCGGCCACCGTGTCGGACGCAACGCCGCGACCGGAGTCATCGACGCCTTCGGCAGTCGCAACCGCGACCTCGACCGCCAGCCCCTCGGCTGACGCTTTCGACGATCACGGGGGCGACGACCACGGCGACGACCACGGCGACGACCACGGCGACTCTGACGACTCGGGCCACGACGATGACGACTCCGGCCATGGCTCTGCCGACTCCGGCCATGGCTCAGACGACTCCGGCCACGGCTCTGACGACTCTGGCTCCGACCACTGATCGATCGACCCACGAGGAGGAAGAACGATGAACAGGACAACCGTTCGACTGGCATGCATCGTGGCTCTCGTCGCGCTGGTGGCACTCGCTGCCCCGGCGACGGCAGGCGGGCGCGACGTCATCCGAGAAGGTCCGTGCAGCGGTGCGGCGGATTGGAAGTTGAAGCTCTCACCTGAAAACGGGCGCATCGAGGTCGAGTACGAAGTCGACTCCAACGTCAACGGTCAGAGCTGGCGGGTGAGGCTGTTCAAGAACGGCGACCGCATCTTCCGCGGCACGCGTCAGACCCACGGCCCGAGCGGTTCGTTCGAGCTGCGGGTCGTCACTTCGGATCCGACCGGCGCAGACGTGTTCAGGGCGCGGGCCGTCAACCCTGCCAGCGGCCAAACATGCGCGGGGAGCGCGACCTTCTAGATAGATCTATCCGGACCATGCACGACGAGACCCCCGGAGCCTTCCGGGGGTCTCGCACGTCGGGCTGCGAAGAAGTCCTCTGGTCATCACGCAGGATCGACCGGCACCTCGACCGTGTTGAGCAGATCCTCGGTCGCGGCGACGAAGGGGCCTGGTCGCAACGGCGTGTTGGGGGCCAGCATGACGACGAACACGTGTTCCTCGCCGCCGTAGGTGACGTCGGACAGGTAGAGCCTCTGCACCTGCTGCCCGGCGATGCCCCAGGTGCCGAGGTCCTCCCACTGGTCGAACCCGAGGAAGTTGAGGCACGTGTTCTCGTCGCAGAACTCGTTGCCGACCTCGTCATTCTCCGCGGCCGGTGAGAGGCGGATCTCCACCACCGTGGCCGGCAGTCGGCCGATCGATCCTTCCGCTACCTCGGAGACCTCGAGGTTCGGGTTCGACCTCATCCAGTCGAGCCATCCTTCCGTCGTGAGCGGTACATCCTTCACGCGTTCGAACGACTCGACGGGGTAGACGTCCAGCCAGAAGAACACGCCGAAGTCGCTCGCGTCGGGGTCGCTGCCCGGGAACGCGTTGAACTCTCCCGAACTGTCCTCCGTGCTGGTCCACACGCCGTCGAAGCTCGCGTGCAGTTCGCCACCGAAGAACCACTCGGTCTGGTAGTCGCCGGCGAGTGGGCCCGGCACCGCGAGCCCGAAGTTGCAATCGGGCACGCATCCCGGCACTGCAGCGACCGACGGGGTGGGCGACGAAGGCGCCTGCGAAGTCGCGGTGGGACTGCTCGTTCCTCCTCCATCCGTACAGCCGACGAGGAGCATGATGACGACGACGAGACACCGGATACCTAGCACGTGGGAACCTCCCTCT
>DATDJD010000306.1:0-4736 GCA_036520695.1 Actinomycetota bacterium | reverse complement strand
TCGAGGTGTTCGTCCAGCCGTGCCCCGCGTTCGGTGAACGGCACCCCGAGCGCGTCGTATTCGGCTCGGTGCCAGCTGACCGTGGGCTGGATCACCAGTCGTCCCCCCGAGAGCAGGTCCAGGGTCGCGAGGTCCTTCGCGATCAGGAGCGGGTGGCGCAGGGGCGGGATCACGGCGCTGGCCACCAACCGGATCCGAGTGGTCGCGGCCGCCACGGCCGCCAAGAGCACCATGGACGAGGGCCAGGGTGTCGACGGATCCTGGTTGCCGGGCAGCGCGTAATCACGCGGGTTCGTCGGCAGGCCGTCGCCATCGGCGCCGGCCCCCAGCACGACGTGTTCGCTCACCATGGCCCCGTCGAACCCGGCCGCCTCGGCAGCCTGCGCCATGCGCACCAAGCCCATCATGTCGCGAGACGGCACCAACGTGTGGTTCTCGCTGAGGATCAGGATCAGTCGCGGCGGGGGCACGAGCTCAGTGGGTCGTGACGCGCACGGGCATGCGCTTGATGCCGTTCACGAAGTTCGAACGGATGCGCTCCACGGGGCCGGCGAGTTCGATCGTGTCCAGGCGGGGGATCAGTTCCTGGAACAGGATCTTCGTTTCCAATCGGGCTAGGTGCGCGCCCAGGCAGAAGTGGGGCCCGCCCGGCCCGAACGTCACGTGGTCGTTCGGTGTGCGCGTCACGTCGAAGGTGTAGGGGTCGGCGAACATCGACTCGTCGCGGTTGGCGCTGGTGTACCACGTGACCACCTTGTCGCCCGCCTTGATCTGCTGGCCGCGCAGTTCCACGTCGCGGGTCGCCGTCCGGCGGAAATGCATGACCGGCGTGGCCCAACGCAGGATCTCCTCGGTGGCCTTGGGGATCAGCTCGGGTTGGTCGCGCAGCAGCTGGAACTGTTCGGGGTGCTGCATCAACGCGAGCATCCCGTGCGTGATCGTGTGTCGGGTGGTCTCGTTGCCGGCGATCATCAGGACGCCGAAGTAGTTGTGGAACTCGGCCTCTGTGAGCACACCTTCGGACTGGGCGATCGTGAGCGCTTGCAGCACGTCGTCGGCGGGTTCGGCGAGGCGAAGGTCACGCTGAGCGTCGGCGTAGGCGAACACGTCGAGCGCGGTGGGGGAGCGGAACGGCAACAATCGGTAAGCCTCGGTGTCGACCTTATCGACGACCGCCGCCGACAGATCGGGGTCCTGGTTCGCGATCATGTTGTCGCCCCAGGCGATCAGCTTGGGCGCGTCCTCTTGCGGCACGGTGAAGATCGAGCACAGGAACCGGATCGGCAGGTCACGACTGATCTGACTCACGAAATCGAACTCGCCTTGGGGGAGCGCGTCGTCCAGCACGTCTCGGGCGACGTCACGGATCCAGTCTTCGTACTGACCCACGCCCCTGGCGCTGAACCGCTTCGAGCACACCTTGCGCAGCTCGGTGTGGCGCGGGGGGTCGGTCTCCAGCATCGACTTCCGGACGCCGAGTTGCTCGTCGTCGAGTTCTTCCAGAGCCACTGCGCCGAGTTCACTGGAATAGGTCTGCCAGTCCATGTGGATCGCCGTGAGGTCGTCGTAGCGGGTGACGGCCCAGAAGCCGTGGTTGGGCTCGGGCTCGGGGTGCCAGGTCACCGGGTGCTCGTGGCGGAGGAAGTCGAACCATTCGAAGGGTACCCGGTCGACGAAGTTATCCGGGTTCACCAGGTCGATCTCGCCGAGCACCTCACCCATACAGTTCCCCCTCGCACCATCTGTGGTGTCGTGGCTGTGGCGTCGTAGCCGCAGGTATTTTGCTACCAAACTACTTTCCGAGCAAGCTGTGGGCAGAGCCCGGGGCCCTCAGATGAACTCGAAGTAGCGACGTCGCTCCCACTCGGACACCGCATCCGGGGCCAGGAACGCTTGCCATTCCCACCGGCCCGCCTCGGCGTAGTGGGCGGCCACCGTGTCGCCGAAGGCATCGGCGACCCACACGCTGTCGCGGAACGCATCGACCGCGTCGCCCAGGTTCAGTGGCAGCGGAGGTACTTCGCGATCCCAGTCCGCGCCGACGAGTGGTTCGCCGGGGTCCGCGTCGGTGTCCATTCCGTCCCACGCCGATGCCAGCAGCCCGGCGATCGCGAGGTAGGGGTTCACGTCGGCGCCGGGGACCCGCCACTCGAGCCTGGTCGACTCGGCTTCCTCGATCAACACCCGACACGAGACCATGCGGCTGTCGAACCCCCAGCTCACGCCGTTGCCGGAGAACTCCGCGCCGATGACGCGCCGGTACGAGTTGATCGTGGGCGCGTACCAGAGCATCAACTCGGAAGCGCGGGCGAGCACGCCGCCGACCGCGGCTCGCAACGGCGGTGATAGGGAGTCGCCGCTCGAGCCCTCGCCGAACACATGGGCGCCTGCCTCGTCGACCAGTGACAGGTGCAGATGACAGGACGACCCGGTGGTGTCGGCGAACGGCTTCGCCATGAACGTCGCGGCCATGCCGTTCGCGGCAGCGAGGTCTCGCATCGCGAGCTTGAACAGGATGTGACGGTCCGCCATCTCGAGGGCCCGTTGGTACTCCAGGTTGATCTCCCATTGCCCGAGGCCCCACTCCACCTGGCTGGTCAGCGGACCCAGGTTGGACCCAGCGATCGCCTCGCGCACCGTCGAGAAGAACGCCTCGTGTTGGTTGCCGGCCTGCACGGTGTAGTCGGCCCGGGCGAGCGTGGTCGGTGCGAGCGTCTCGTACCCGTCGGTCCGTCCGTCATCGTAGGTCCCTCGATACAACGAGAACTCGAGTTCGCTCGCGACCTGAGGGATGAACCCACCGGCGGCGGCCAACCGCTCGATCTGGCGACGCAGGATCGTCCGTGGCGCCACCTCGACCAGATCGTCGCGCCCCATCTCCACGAAGTCGGCGATGCAGATCGCGGTCGCGTCCATCCATGCGGCGGGCCGCAACGTGTCGAGGTCGGGCACGAGCCGGACGTCGTGCCACCCGGTGTGGTGGCCCGTGTACGACTGGACCGGGCCGGGCCACTGATCCATATCCCAGCCCAACACGCACGAGCTCAGCGACACGCCCTCGTGGATGAGTCGCCGGAACACGGTCACGTCGAAGCGCTTGCCAACCAACCGGCCGGTGACGTCGGCCGAGGTCACGATCACGGTACGGATCCCTGCTTCCTCGAGGTCGTCGGGGTGCAGCGCAGGCGTCACGGCTGGGGCGGTCACCGGGTCAGCCACCCACCATCGACCGGCAGCTGGGCGCCGGTGATGAACGACGCTTCATCCGACAGCAGGAACGACACCGCCGCGGCGACGTCCTCAGGTTCGCCGACCCGGTCGACCAGCAACCGCTGTGACATGAACGCCCACGCCTCGGGCGAGCGCAGGTCACCGCCCGGGATGAACGACGTGGCGATAGGGCCCGGCGCCACCGAGTTGACTCGGATCTTCCGGTGGGAGAGTTCCACCGCGAGGGCCTTCGTGAGCATCTTCACGCCACCCTTGGAGGCGTTGTAGTGCACCTGTGGGTGGCCCTGGGACGACACCACGACCTCTGATTCGATCGTGGACATGTTGACGATCGCGCCGCCTCCGGCTTCACCGATCGCGGGCGCGATCGCGCGCGTCACGACGTACATGCCCTTCAGGTTGGTGTCGAGCACCAGGTCCCATTCATCCTCGTCGAGGTCGTCGAGCGCCGACATCCGTACCAGCCCGGCGTTGTTGACGAGTCGCGTGATCGACCCGAACGCCTCGAGCGTGGTCTCTCGCGCGGCAGCGGCCTGTGTCGGTACGCGCACGTCGAGTGCGATCGCCAGGGCGCGACCACCTTCGTCACCGATCAGCTCGACGGTGCCGGCCGCGGCGTCGAGGCGAACGTCCGCGACCGCGACGGCTGCGCCCTCCTGCGCGAGGCGCATCGCGATCGCGCGTCCGATGCCCGAACCAGCGCCGGTCACGAACGCTACCTGTCCCTCATGGTCGAGACTCACGGAGCGTCCTTCTCCATCGTGTCGAACGCCACTCCACCGGGGTCGACAGCCAGCATGCCGCCGTCGGCGATCAGGGTGGCCCCCGAGACGAACGACGATTCGTCGCTCGCCAGGAACAGTGCACACGCAGCGATCTCCTCAGGTGCTCCCGCCCTCCGCGAGGGTGCCAGCGCGGTGGCGGCCCTGTACGCGGCGTCTCGGGTGATCCCTCGCGCCGTCGCCAGCTCGTCCATCGCTTCGTCTCCCATGGGGGTGCGGACCCACCCCGGGCACAGTGCGTTCGCACGGATGCCGTGGCGTGCATGGTCGACCGCGATCGAGCCCGCGAGCGCGATCAAGCCTGCCTTCGAGGCCACGTAGGCCGCGCTGGACGGCGACGCGACGAACCCGGCGACCGATGACACCAGGACGATCGAACCACCACCGCGCTCGACCATCGCTGGGATCGCCGCTCTGGCCAAACGCATGGCACCGGTGAGGTTCACGTCGAGGGTTCGGTTCCAGTCCGCATCCGGTACGTCGCCGACGGAACCCCCGAGTCCGATGCCGGCGTTGGCGACCACGATATCCACGCCGCCGAAACGATCGGTCGCGGCGTCCACCACGGTGGGTGCGTGCGTTGGGTCGGTGGCATCGCCGGCCATCGCGAGTCCGCCCAGTTCCTCTGCGAGTGCCTCGATCGGTTCGGCACGCCGGCCCGTGAGGATCACCGAGGCGCCTTCGGCGGCGAAGCGCCGAGCCACGGCAGCCCCGATACCGCTG
>DATDJD010000305.1:0-4993 GCA_036520695.1 Actinomycetota bacterium | reverse complement strand
CCGCCCACCTTCATGCCGATGCGGCCGTCCTGCGGCACACGCTTCTCGGCGATGTTGAGCTCGGCCATGACCTTCAAACGGCTGATCAAGCCGCCCTGGATGTTCTTGGGTGCAGGCGGCATCGGTTCGTGCAACACACCGTCCACGCGGAACCTGATCCTGACGTTCTTCTCGGCAGGCTCGATGTGCACGTCTGAGGCGCGGTCACCGACCGCCTGAGTCATGATCGCGTTGACGAGCTTGACGATGGGGGCGTCTTCCAGCGCCGCCTCCATCTCCTCTTCTTCGCCCTCGATCGCCTCGGCGGCGACGCTCGCCAGCGCCTCCACCTGACCATCCATGCCGGCGAACTTCTGGATCGCTTGCTCGACGTCGGCGGCGGTCGCCACCAACGGCTGCACGTCGCGGCTGGTGATCGTGCGGATGTCATCGAGCGCATACACGTTGGCGGGGTCGGACATCGCCACCAACAGCTTGCCGTCACGTTCGCCGATGGGGATCGCGCGATAGCGGCGGGCGAGGGCTTCGGGCAGCAGCGTGGTCGCCGTGGGGTCGACGGGGTAGTCCGACAGATCGACGAATTCCAGCCCCACCTGTTCGGCGAGTGCGCGGACCAGGTCGCCTTCCTTGATCATGCCCATGTCGATCAGGACGCGTCCGATCGATTTGGGCGTGCGGCGATGCTCTTCGAGCGCTTGCTCCAGCTGCTCGGGCGTGATCATGCCCAGCTCGATCAGGATCTGACCGAGCTGTTTCGACTTGCGCTTGACCGTGGTCATCGCCGTCCTTGCGTTCGCGTGCTGAAAGGGGTCATTCGGTCTAGGTCGTCAGGAACTTCCTTCGTCATCGTCCGAGTCCACCTGAAGCAGACCCGAGAACTCTTTGGCCAGAAGGACTCGGTCCACTTCTGACTCCTCTTCGTCGCCACCCTTGGGGGTCGACGACGCGAGCTTCTGCGGCTCCTTCTTGAGTGCGGATGCAGGCAGCTTCTCGGGCGTTCCGGGGGCCGGCTCGGTCGGGGTGGTCGACGTGACGGCGGGAGCGATCGAGGGGGTCGGTTCGGTCGGCTTGATCGGGGTTGCAGCCTGGCTCGGCGCGACACGTTCCTGAGGAGGTGTCGGTGGCTGGGCAGCCATGACTTCGCTCGGTTGCGGCTTGCCCGACGGGGGGTGCAGGGATGTCCGTGGCTTACCCGATGGGGCATTCGCCGCATCCGGCAAACGCACGGTGTCGCGGCGCGCCCGGCCTTCCTCGGCCTCGACGAGGACCTGTTCCATCTGATCGACCAGGATGCCGGGCCGCGTCCCCGCGTCGGCGACCGAGAACGCGGCGTACCCACCGCGCTTGACGAACGCCCACACCTGATCGGCGAACTCGACGAAGCTCTTGTCCGGTTCGCCCAGCGTGACGAACTTCAGCCATGCGGGTTTCGCGAGGCCCTCGTCCCCTTCGGGGTAGGCACCCAGCACCAACCCGTCCCTGGACAGGATCAACGAACCCCGCACACCCTGCACGCTGACGGCGATCCGCTGTGCGAGCGCGGAATAATCATCCATCTCACGACAGGCATCGTCGGCCTACCCCAGCCGCTTGAGGTCGCGGTACCCGAAGTTGGGCAGAGATGTCGGGAAGGCTAGGCGCGCCCGGCCAACGCGTGCACGGCGGCTGCCGACATGACGTCCATCGGGGCCTCGACACCCGTCCACCGTTCGAACGAGACCGCCGCTTGATGCAGCAGGAGTCCGAGTCCACCGAACGTGCGAGCGCCACCGCGTTCGGCGGCCTGTCGCCATGGTGTCTGGGGAGGGTGGTAGAGCAGATCGACCACCATGACGCCGGCTCCGAGCGCCGGCAGCGGGGGCATCGAACGACCGTCGCTGCCCAGTGGCGTCGCGTTCACGACCAGGTCCGCGGCCCTGCCCTGGGCCGACTGGAAGCCGATGCTCTCCGCCTCCACGCCGAGGCCCCGCACCAGTTCGACTGCTGCCGTCGCTCGATCCAGTTCGCGCACGGCGATCGTGATCCTCGACGCCCCGCTCCGAGCTAGCGAGAGCGCCACCGCTCGCGCGGCGCCACCCGCACCCAGGATCAGCGCTTCACACCCCGTCGCCTCGAACCCCGCATCCAACCGCAGGAACCGCTCGAACCCCGGGCGGTCGGTGTTCTCCCCGACCACCTCCCCGCCCTCGATCACGAACGTGTTCACCGCGTGGAGCAGGCGGGCATCCTCGGACGATCGATCGGCCAGATCCGCGCTCTGATCCTTATGCGGCATCGTCACGTTGGCGCCTTCGAACCCCAACGCGAGCAGTCCCTGGACGGCGTGTGGCAGGCCGTCGGGTCGGACCGGTAGCGGCACGTACACCCGATGCATCCCCAGGGCCCGGAACGCAGCGTTGTGGATGGCGGGTGACAGGCTGTGCGCCACGGGCCATCCGATCACGCCCAGGACCTTCGTGTCCCCGTCCACTCGGATCACACCATGTTCACCCGAGGCAGGCATCGACGTTGCTCAGATGCTCGTCGTAGGTGACCGCGAAGCGGTGGCTCCCATCGTCACCGCACAGCACGTAGTAGAAGAACGGCGTGTCGGCCGGCTCGAGCGCGGCGCGCAGCGACCACAGGTACGGGCTCGCGATCGGTGTCGGCGGCAGGCCCGCGCGGATCCGGGTGTTGTACGGGCCGTCGGTTTCGATGTCTGCCGTCGATAACTCACCGTCGGGGGTGGGGTCGTCGTACAACAGGGTGGCGTCGATCCCGAGCGTCATGCCTTCCTCGAGGCGGTTCTCGATCACGCCCGACATCAGCGGCCGGTCCTTCTGCACCGCGGCTTCCTTCTCGATCATCGAGGCCACGATGACGACCTCGTAGGGCGTGAGACCGAGTTCCTCGGCGTTGGCCCAGGGAAGATCGGCTGTGCGATCGGTGAACTCATCGAGCAGGCGCTGGATCACCTCGTCGGCAGAAGCCTTCTTCGGCAGTTGGTAGGTCTCGGGGAACAGGAAGCCCTCGAGGCTGGCATCCTCAGGCAGTTGCGGCGGTCGGTCGAAGTTCCCCTTCTCCGTACGCGCCAGGAACGTCTCGGCGGGGATCCCCATCGCCTCCTGCACCGCGTCGGCGATCTGGGTCAGGCGATAGCCGGGCGGGATCGTGAGCCTGACGGTCGCGACCTTCGGCGGCGCCGTCGTCAGGACGGTCATGACCTCATCCAAGGTCATGCCGGTAGTGAGGCGATAGTCGCCGGCGCGGATCGCATCGGCCTTGCCGGTACCGCGCAACAGCAGGTTGCCGACGAACCCACCGCAGCTGATGACGCCTTCCTCAGCGAGGTCGTCCACCACGGTCGACGCAGGGGTGCCTTCCTCCACCGTGTACGCCAAGGGCTCCTGGGGGCCCTCTGGTGGGCGCTGGCAGCCGGCGTAGTAGTCAACCGCCCACACCACGGTGCCGGCCAACACCAGGAAGATCACGAGCAGGACGAACATGGAGGTGCGCCGAGGACGGAGGTCGTCGTGTCGGTCCCGGCGTTGATGCCGATCGGCGCGGCGGCCGCTGGGTTGCGTCTCCATCGGTCACCGAGGATACCGATGCGAGTCCAGGTACGACTGCAGGACGATCGCGGCTGCGGAACGATCCACGACTCGCCGGCGATCTTGACCCTTCACACCCGCCTCGCGCAGTGAACGTTCGGCCTCGACCGTGGAGAGTCGCTCATCCTGCAGCTCCACCGGGACGCCGGCCACCCCCCGCAACGCTTCGGCGAACGCTTCCGCCTGCTGTGCCTTGGGGCCCGAAGCGCCTGACATCGACCGGGGGTGGCCCACGACGATCACCGTGGCCTTGTGCTCTGCCACGAGTGCCGCCACCGCCTTCAACTCCCCCGGAGGTTGACCGACATGGATCGTGCCGACCGGCACCGCCAGCCGACGCTCAGGATCGGAAACGGCGACACCGATGCGGGCTTCACCCAGGTCCAGCCCCAGCGCGCACCCGGCGGGATCGTCCGGCCCAGTAGTCTGGTCCATACTAGGAGATCCGGAGGAGCTCCTGGAGACGCGCCGGGATGCCACCGAGCGCTTCGTCGACCCGATCGGCGTGCTTGCCACCCGCGTTGGCGAGGATGTCCTTGCCACCGGCTCCTCCCCCGATCACACCTGCCGCGATCTCGAGGACCGCGGGAGCGGTGACCCCGAGTTCGACCGCCGGCGGTGAGACAGCGGCGACGATCATGGCTTTCCCACCGTCACCGTTGCCGACCACCACGACGGCCGGGCCACCAGAGAGCCGATCGCGAACCTTCTGGGCGAGGTCACGGAGTCCAGCCGGATCCTCACCGGGCACGCCGGACACCACGAGCGACACACCGCCGACGGACACCGCGCCCTCGACCAGCGACCCGATCACCGCATCGCGATCGCCCGCCCGGAGACGACCCAACTCGCCCTTGAGTCGCTTGTTCTCGTCCACGACCCGACGAGCGTGTTCGATCGCGGCCTGGGCATCCTTCGAACCGAGCGCCTCCACCAGACCACGCAGGAGCTCGCGTTCGGCGTTGATCTCACGGAGCGCATCGGGACCGACGAGGGCTTCGATGCGGCGCATGCCGGCGCCGATCGAGGCTTCCCCGAGGATGCGGATGATGGCGACGTTCCCGGTGCGATCGACGTGGGTGCCCCCGCACAGTTCACGCGAGTAGTCGCCGATCTCGACCACGCGGACCACGTCGCCGTACTTCTCGCCGAACAGCATCGTGGCCCCGAGGGCTTCGGCTTCGGCCATGGATGTTTCGAAGATGTGGATCGAATCGTCCTGGGCGAGACGACGGTTCGCCTCGAGTTCGGCCTGCTCCAGGGTCTCCGACGACACGGCGGCGTGGTGAGGGAAGTCGAAGCGCAGTCGGCCGGGGGCCACCAGGGAACCCGCCTGGCGCGCGTGGTCGCCCAGGATGTGCTTCAGCGTCCAGTGCACGACGTGGGTGGACGTGTGCGAACGG
>DATDJD010000304.1:0-4162 GCA_036520695.1 Actinomycetota bacterium | reverse complement strand
GTCTCCGACGACACGGCGGCGTGGTGAGGGAAGTCGAAGCGCAGTCGGCCGGGGGCCACCAGGGAACCCGCCTGGCGCGCGTGGTCGCCCAGGATGTGCTTCAGCGTCCAGTGCACGACGTGGGTGGACGTGTGCGAACGGGCGGTGGCCTCACGGCGATCGCGGTCGATCAGGGCGTGCGCAGTCTGCCCGGCCTGCACCTCGCCGGACTCCACCACACCCACGTGCATGATCGAGTGCGCCCCGGCCGGCACCGTGTCGGTGACCCGCACGAGTCCCGTGTCGGTCCTGATGAGACCCTCGTCGCCGACCTGACCGCCGCCTTTGGCGTAGAACGGGGTCCGATCGAGGAATAGGCGCACCTGCTGACCCTCCTCGGCGCCTTCCAGCTGCTGGCTGGCATCGTCCAAGAGGAGCGTGATCGGGGTATCGGTCTCGGTCTGCTGGTAACCCACGAACTCGGTCTGCGGCACGGCCCCCGCCTCGAGTCCGACCTCGATCTTCTTGCGGGCGCTGCGCGCGCGTGCCCGCTGGGCTTCGAGGAGCTTCGCGAACCCATCCATGTCCACCGTGAGCCCGGCTTCGGCGGCCCACTCCTCCACCTGCTCACGAGGGATCCCGAAGGTGTCCGACAACGCGAACGCGTCCTCACCCGAGATCCGGGCGTCGACGGCACGTCCCTTTGCCTCCTCGAAGAGCCCGATCCCCTTGTCGAGGGTCACCGAGAAACGGTCCTCCTCGGAGGCGACCACCTGCCGGACGAAGGCCTCGTTCTCTCGCAGCTCTGGGTAGGCGTCGCCGAAGCCGTCGATCACGGTCGTGATGATGGGGTCGAGCACGGTGCCCTCGATCCCCAGTCGCCGTCCGTGCGAGATGGCCCGGCGCAACATGCGTCGAAGGATGTACCCGCGTCCCTCGTTCGAAGGCTGGACGCCGTCCGCGATCAGGAAGGCGGTGGCGCGGCCGTGTTCGGCCACGATCTTCAAGGACACGTCATCCTTCGCGTCGTGGCCGTGACGCTTCCCGGAGAGGCGTTCGGCTTCCTCGAGCGTGGGGCTGAACAGATCGGTCTCGAAGACGTTGTCGACGCCTTGCAGGATCATCGCGACACGTTCCAGGGAGGAGCCGGTATCGACGTTCTTGCCGGGCAAGGGACCCACGACTTCGAGTCGGTCGTCGACCTGCTCCTGGATGAACACCAGGTTCCAGATCTCCATGAAGCGCTCTTCGTCGACGTCGGGGCCGCCCTCGGGACCGTATCGCGGTCCACGGTCGACGAAGATCTCCGAACACGGACCACCGGGGCCGGCAGCATGCGTGTGCCAGTAGTTCGCGAGTTCGCCGTCGGCGTCCAGTCTTCCTCGGCGCACGATGCGATCGGGCGAGATGCCCACCAGGTCGATCCATGCGGCTTCCGCCTCATCGTCCTGGTCGTAGACCGTGACCCAGAGCAGGTCGTGGTCGATGCCGTAGCCCTCGGTGATGAGTTCGTGGGCCCACGCGATGGCCTCCGGCTTGAAGTAGTCGGCGAACGAGAAGTTGCCGAGCATCTCGAAGAACGTCTCGTGACGGGCGTCGTGGCCCACGTTCTCGATGTCGTTGGTACGCATCACCTTCTGCGCGGTGACGGCTCGGGCGTACGGCGAGGTCGCCTGGCCCAGGAAGTACGGGATGAATTGGTTCATGCCAGCGTTCGTGAGGAGCAGCCCCGACTCGGGCGGCGGGATCAGCGACGAGGAGCGAACGCGCGTGTGATCGTGAGCCTCGAAGAACGACAGGAACGTCTCACGGATGCGGTGGCCTTCCACGGCGGGAGTCTACCGGTGGTCAAGCCGCAGGCGGTTGGCGGGGCAGATCGTTGTCTTCGCGCAGTTGGGCTTCGCGATCGGCCATGGCCTGCTTGCCTTCTTGGATCGACTCGGAGACCAGCTTGGAGAAGTCCATGAGCCCACCCTTGGCCTCGCGAGCCAGCGTGGCCGGCGCGACCCGCTGGGCCTGTTTCTTGGTCCACCGGCTGGCCATGATGGCACCGGTCGCACCGGCGCCCAGGCCGAGCGCGACCCAGAACCCGCGCTTCACTTCTTGCGGCCGCCCTTGGCCTTGGCGACACCCTTGCGCAGTCCTGAACCGAAGCTGATGATCTTGACCAGCGGGCTGGCGGCGGCCTCTTCAGCCAGGCCCGAGAGCTTCTCGACCCTGCCGACGATGTCGGTGGCGCTGATGAGCATGGTGTCGACCCGGTCGAGTTCACGGTTCGCGCGTTCGACCGATCCCTTGACCTCGCGGAGCAACGGCACGGTCTCCTCGCGCATCGTATCGATCGTCATCTTCGTGCTCTCCAACACGCGGAAGGTGTTGATCAGCACGATGATGAGGCCGAGGACGAGCAGTGCCCAGAAGGCGGCGATGATGATGAGGGCTGTGTCGCCCGAGGTTGCGATGAGAGCCATATCCGTAAGCCTCCGGAACTCGTATGACGGGTCCGCGTAGCTTACCCGTCCTGGTCCTGACCCTGGGCGTCGCTCGCGGGTTCTGTTCGATGCCCGGTGCCGGGGGCCCGGGCCGTGTCTCGACCCTGGCCCGACGGCTCGTAGTAGCGCCGGCCCTGGAACTTCGCCGGCCGGTACTCCTGGTCCACCGAGTGGCCGGGGAAATCATGAGGGTAGCGGTAGCCCTTGCCGTGACCGAGCTGGCGGGCACCCTTGGTACTGGCGTCGCGCAGGTGCAGGGGTACCGGATCGGCTCCGGGCGCGTCCTCCATGGCCCGGGAGATGGCCGTGACCACGCTATTGGACTTGGGCGCGGTGGCGAGGTAGATCGTGGCGTGGGCCAGGTTCAAACGCGCTTCGGGAAGCCCGACGTGCTCGACGGCCTGGGCGGCGGCGATCGCGACCACCAGCGCGACCGAATCCGCGAGCCCGATGTCCTCGCTGGCGTGCACGATCAACCGTCGAGCGATGAACCGTGCGTCCTCCCCTGCTTCGAGCATGCGAGCGAGCCAGAACAACGCGCCGTCGGGGTCTGACCCACGTATCGACTTGATGAACGCACTGATCACGTCGTAGTGCGCGTCGCCCTGACGGTCGTAGACGATGGCCTTCTTCTGGACGGCGTCGGCCGCGATGTCGAGCGTGATCTCCGCCACGTCCACCTGCTTCGCGGCGAGAGCAGCGGCGTCGAGGCCGGTGAGCGCGATGCGCGCGTCTCCGCCCGCGACCAGCGTCAGGTGAGCCAGCGCGTCGTCGGCGATCGAGATATGGAGTCGTCCCAACCCCCGGTCCTCGTCGGCGAGCGCGCGCCGGAGCAATGTCGCGAGTGCCTCATCGGGTAGTGGTTCGAGCCGGAGCAGGAGACAGCGCGACAACAACGGCGTGTTCAGCGAGAAGTAGGGATTCTCGGTGGTGGCGCCGATCAGGGTGATCGTGCCGTCTTCGACGGCGGGCAGCAGCACATCCTGCTGCGCCTTGGACCAACGATGGACCTCATCGACGAACAGGATCGTGCGGAACAGGCCACCCTTGGCACCTTGCATCACCTTGCGGGCGTCGCCGACGCCGCTGGACACGGCCGAGAGTTGGATGAGCTCGCCACCGACGGCATCGGCTAACAGGTGTGCCAGCGTGGTCTTCCCCGTGCCTGCAGGTCCCCAGAGGATGATCGAGGGAAGGTTGCCACCGGCCACCAGTCGCGAGAGCGCGGTGTCCGCTCCGACCAGGTGCCCCTGGCCAACGTATTCGTCGAACGTCGCCGGGCGCATCCGGGCGGCGAGCGGCTGGTCACTCACTCGGTGGCCAACGTTACGTCCAGCTCAGGACGCGGTCGGGACGGATGACCAGCATGATGCGCACCTGGCCATCGACGCTCGCCCACCCTTCCCCGGTGTAACGCATCGTCAGTTCCTGCATGTGCTCCTCAGCACCGTCGGTCGTGATCTCCACGACGGTGCCACTCACCGCGACCGGGGGGTGCGGGTTCTCCTTGTCATGGATCGCAACTGCGACCCGGGGGTCGCGTCGAACGTTCTCCACCTTCACACGACCGTCTGCAGTGTTGAGCACGATCATGCCGTCGCGGAAGTCGGCCCACAGTGGCGCCAGGTGCGGTGACCCGTCGGCGTTCACCGTTGCCAGGTAGGCAAGGTTGGGCGGTCCGAAGAGTGCGG
>DATDJD010000303.1:0-2077 GCA_036520695.1 Actinomycetota bacterium | reverse complement strand
CCGAGATCGAGCTCATCGACATCGCCGCCATCAACGACGCCTACGAGCGGGTCCTCCGTTCCGACGTCCGCTACCGCTTCGTCATCGACGCCGTCAGCCTCCGGGCCAGCGAATGATGCTGATGCGATGAAGGAGCGGGGCCTCCGCTCCTCGTGGACAGTCGAGCAATGCTCGAGTTGTTCATGGTCCGGTTCGACGAGGGAGGCCCCTGGTGATTGAAGAGTACGAAGGTCGGCAGTTCGTGGGGATGGATCTGCATCGGCGACGGTCGGTGCTGGTACGCACGACGGAGTCGGGTGAGCAGTTGGGTTGGGTCCGGATCGCGAATGATCCGGTCACGTTGGCGTCGGTGATGGCCGAGTGTGGGGAGTCTCCGCAGGTTGTGTTGGAGGCGACCTATGGCTGGTATTGGGCGGCTGATGTGTTGGCTGGTTTGGGTGCCTGTGTTCATCTGGCGCATCCGTTGGGGGTGAAGGGTTTCACCTATCGGCGGGTGAAGAACGATGTCCGCGACGCCGCTGATCTGGCTGATCTGTTGCGGATGGGTCGGTTGCCGGAGGCCTGGATCGCGCCCCCGGCGACGCGGGAGCTGCGGGAACTGGTGCGGCATCGGGCGAAGCTGGTGCATGCCCGGACGAGTCTGCGGTGCCAGGTCCATGCGGTGCTGGCCGGGCAGGGTGTGCGGGTGGCGGTGAGTGACTTGTTCGGGGTGAAGGGCCGGCAGCTGTTGGAGCAGTTGGAGCTGCCGGAGGCGTTTCGGTATCGGGTCGACTCGCTGCTGCGGCTGATCGAGGTGTTCGACCGGGAGGTCGACCAGGCCGGGCAGCTGACCGTAGCGAGACTGCGCAGCGATCCTGGCTTCGTGGCGGTGCAGACCATTCCCGGGGTGGGACCGGTGTTGGGGGCGGTGTTCGTCGCCGAGATCGGCGATGTGCACCGGTTCCCTGGTCCGGGGCAGCTCACGTCGTGGGCGGGGTTGACCCCGCGGCATCGTGAGTCCGACACCACTGTGCATCGTGGCCGGATCACCAAACAGGGTTCCCGGTTGGTCCGCTGGGCTGCGGTCGAGGCCGTCCAGCACGCTCCTGACGGTACCCGGATGAAGCTGGTCAGGGACCGGATCGAGGCCCGTCGCGGCAAGACCGGCCGCAACATCGGCACGGTCGCTGCGGCGCGGGAGCTGCTGGAGATGGTGTTCTACGCGTTACGGGATCACCACGTCCGCCGGTTGAGTCCGCCGGCCGTGGCGGCGTGACCCGAGGGTGTCACGATCGGTGCGGGTCGTGTGCGTCATGACCCCCGGACCTGGCGTGGTCGCCCCAGCTGATTGACCCTGCCGATCGTGTTTGTCGTATCGCACTCCATGCCGCCGTCGCGCGGCGAAGGAATGACTGACACCCACCTGTGTGGGCTGTCCACTGCCAGGGCACTGGCGATGGAGAGGGCCGCGACAACCTCATAGCTCCAGGCAACGTCCCCGCGTGGGTTCTCCGCGGTAAAAGCCTGCGCCTCGACGGGTAGGCGTCAAGGACCTCCGGCCGCTCCGCGGTCGGCCTCCGGCCGATCCTTGACCCCGACCCTTGATCGAGGCGCGCTCAGATACCGCCGGCGCACCCAAAACAACGAGTAGTCGGGGGTTGACACGGCCCCACTCCTTCAGGAATGACGCACAGCCCAGCTGACGCACGGCGCGCTCATTGATCGAGCCCCGGGATCACCGTGTCCACCAGGTAAGCGCGCAAGCGGGGAACGTCGTGGATGACGGTGCGCCGCACTCGCCGCGGGTCGAGGTCGTCGTACTGGTGGGCGGCGAAGTTGCGCATGGCCACGATCTGTCGCCACGGCTGCTCAGCGAAGCGGTCGAGCACCTCGTCGGGAATCCGGTTGACGGCCTCTCCGATGCGGATGAGGCCCATTTCGACAGCCCATTGCGTGCGTAGGTCAGCCGCGAAGGAGTCGATGTCGGGCGGAACCAGGCCGGCGAGGATGTCGCAGAGTGCGATGACGCGTTCGGCCGTGTCGTACGCCTTCCGGTGGGACGAGGTCACACTTCCACCGCTTCTCGAAGAACACGCTC
>DATDJD010000302.1:0-11747 GCA_036520695.1 Actinomycetota bacterium | reverse complement strand
ATCGGTGACCACCTGTTCGCATGCTGCCTTGAGCGGACCGTAGGTCTCCTCGGTGACGTCCTCGGTATCGGGGAAGGGTGGCTGGAAGGTTCCTGACTCCTCGGTGGCACCCGCCGGTAGGCCCTCGACATGCGCCGAGATCGATGAGACGAAGCCGTACCAACCACTCGAGGCAAGCATGCCGGTGGAAGCTCGCACCGCGCGCGGCACGTAGCCGCAGGTGTCCACGACCGCGTCGAACGTGCGTCCCGCCAGCGCTTCGATCCCCTGATCTCGATCACCCAGCACGTGCTCGGCCTCCGGGACCAGCTCGGTGGGGGTGCGATGGAACACGGTGACCCGGTGACCGGCCTCGATCGCCTGCTCGACGAGGGCCCGACCAGAGAACCGCGTGCCGCCGATGACCAGGAGATCCATGCGCCGCACCCTACTCCGGGTTGACAGGCGTCGCCAATGACGTCATTATGACGTCTGCTAGGCACCAACTGAGACACCAGAGAGGCCGGAAGGGGATCAGCACATGTCGAATCCGATGCATCACACGCTGGCGAAGGACCGCATCGAGGCGCTGCTGCGCCGAGCGGAGTTGGATCGCCTAGCCCAGGAAGGTCGCCGCCGAGGCACCCGCCGACCTCCGGTGCCCGAGCCCGACCAGGAGCGCTGACATGGTTGAGACCGCGCCGTTCGTGGACGCGATCCGCGGTGACCTGTCCGCCGCCTCGGCAGGTGACGAGTCCTCGACCGCGGTCGTCGAGCGCCTCGGGCGATCCCTGGAGTCCTCGCTCCAACTCCGGTTGTTCGACGTCATGGGCCAAGCCGCGCTGGAGCTGTCCGAACAGATGCCGACCGGCCACGTCGAGGTCCGCCTTGCAGGACGGGACGTGCAACTGGTCCATGTGTCCGACGCCTCCCACGTGGACCCTCCACAACCTTCCGACGAGGATGGCGGCACCGCGAGACTCACCTTGCGCATGCCCGAGCGGTTGAAGACCCGCGTCGAGGAAGCGGCGGGTCGCGAAGGGATCTCGACCAACGCGTGGTTGGTCCGCGCGATCGGCGCAGGCCTTGACCGATCGACCAAGCGCCGGGTCGGCAGCCGGGTGACCGGTTTCGCACAGAGCTGACACAAACGAGAGGAACGACGACATGGATCCTATGACCTACGAGACACCTGACGGCGTGTCCGTCGAACTTCGCATCCCCGCCGGTGACATCCACGTGAAGGCCACCGACACCACCCAGGCGGTCGTGCGCATCACCGGTGAACGGAACCCGGATGACATCGAGGTGGAATGCTCGCCACGGGGTAGTCAGGGGAAGCTGATCCGTATCGGCACTCGCCGCAAGTCGTTCGGATTCGGAAGCTGGGGCCGCGACCTTCGGGTGGACCTGACCGTGCCGGTCGGCACAGACCTGGATACCGAGACCGGCTCGGCCGACCTGAATGTCGACGGGGAGATCGGCTCGGTGTCGGTGCGCACCGGCTCGGGTGACGTGTCATTCGAAGACTCACTGGGCAACGTGACGGTGAAGGCCGCCAGCGGTGACGTGAACGGTGGCGCGGTCGCTGGCTCACTCACCGTCCACGGCGCCTCCGGCGATCTGCGGGCGCGTTCGGTGGGCGGTCCTCTCGTGTGTCGCACGGCGTCCGGCGATCTCCAGGTCGGGCGCCTCGACGGTGACGCCACGGTGACCGCCGCTTCCGGCGACATCCGCATCGATTCCGCGGATGCCGGCACCCTGAGTTTGAAGACCGTGTCGGGCGACATCGCGGTGGGCGTCAAGCCCGGGACCGCCGTCTGGTTGGATCTCACCTCGACCACCGGCGACGCCGTCTCCGACCTGGACGGTGGCAGCGAACCCTCCGACGGCGCCACCTTGGAGGTTCACGCCACGGCCGTCAGCGGCGACATCCGCGTCCATCGTGCCGTCGAGTGAGACGAGAGCGGCGATCAGCCTGAAGGGTCGGGAGACTCGCCCACTACGCGGCGGATCCCTCCAAGCGAGCTGAATACGATCCGTCCCTGGCGAGACCGTTCATACGGGCACGGTGCAGCAACGCGGCCTGGCCGGCTGCAACGTTGGCCTCGTTCCCTCCCCACGCCTTCAACGAAGGCGCCTGGAGCGCACGACCGTAGGAGAAGGACAACTCCCACGGGAATCCACCGATGCGGTTCATCTCGTTCAATCGGTTGGTGGCGTGTTCGTCACTCATGCCACCCGACAGGAAGACCACGCCAGGGACCGTGGCGGGCACGTGGGCGGTGAGCGTGTCGATCGTGGCCGTCGCGATCGCGATGTCGTCGTCTTGTGTGGGACAACCCTTGGCCGGCACGACCATGTTGACCTTCAGGAGCGAGCCCGCGAGGTCGACGCGCTGAGCAGACATGGCCTCGAACAGGGCGTCCAGCGTTCGGCTCGTCGCATCGGCGCAGGCAGCCAGATCGTGATCGCCGTCCATCAGGATCTCGGGTTCGACGATCGGCACGAGCGACGCCTCCTGGCACAAGGCCGCGTACCGGGCCATGGCATGCGCGTTGACCTCGATCGCCGTCGAGGTCGGCATGCCGTCACCGATGATGACCGTGGCGCGCCACTTCGCGAACCGGGCGCCGAGATCGGCGTACTCGCGCAGGCGGTCCCGCAGACCGTCGAGCCCTTCGGTGACGGTCTCGCCCGGGAACATCGCTAACGGCTTCGCGCCGGTGTCGACCTTGATGCCGGGGATGACGCCGGCGCCGGTCGATAGATCGACGAAACGCACCCCCGCGTCGGTGGATTGGCGGATCGTCTCGTCGAACAGGATGACACCGCTGATGTGCTCGCCCAGCCCGGGGGCGGTGAGCAACATCTGTCGATAGCGCCGGCGCATGTCCTCCGTCGAGGCCACCCCGATCGAGTCCAGGCGCTTCGCGATCGTGCCGGTGGATTCATCGGCGGCCAAGATCCCCTTGCCCGCGGCCACCAGGTCGGTGGCGGTCTGGTGCAGGTCGCTCATCGCTGCGTGCTCCTTCACTTCATCGCGAGCTTCATCGTGCCGGTGAGGCCGATGGAAACGCCGACGGCCATCCACAGCCTATCGGCCCGACTAAGGGCTTCCCCGGCCCTCGCCGATAGGACATCCATGCGGCATCACGGACTTCGCGCGTCGTGGATCGCGACGATCCTCGCCACCGTCATCGCGGTCGGTACCCCGCTCGTGGGCGGCGCCGGGGCCGATCCAAGCGCGAACACGCCCGATCGCTCGATCGACCTCGTGCGTGCGGAGCGCCCTTCGTTCACCGACCTGGACCCTAGCCTGGACCCGAAAGTCGCAGGATCCGCGGCCGACGCTTCGACGGATCGGTCCGACGAACGCACGACGCCTCGCCGGGACCGGGCCCAAGCCCAGCGGGCACGCGCCGCCACCACACATCTGCTGGTGCGCGTTCCACGTTCGATGGTTGTGCGCGCGCGCCCGGACACGGACGCCGCCGTGGTGGGCTCGATGCCCTCGGGTTCGAAGTACTACGGCGTCCCCATCACGGCCTGGGTCGAGGAGACCGCGAACCACGGGCGCTGGGGCCGTGTGGAGATCCCGTACGTGTGGCCCCGACACGAGGGGTGGATCCCGCTCAGAGGCCTGGCACGCACGACGACCCGGGTGCAGGTGCACATCGACCTGTCCGAGCATCGCCTCACCGTGTCGAAGTTCGGCCACACGCTGTTCGGGTTGCCGGCTGCCACCGGCGCCCCCGTCTCACCCACCCCGCGAGGAGACTACTTCGTGACCGACCGCATCCCGTTCTCTTCTGGCGGGTCACTCGGCACATTCGCGTTCGGCATCTCGGGCATCCAGCCCAACCTCCCGCCCGGATGGAACGGGGGCAACCAGCTCGCGATCCACGGCACGAACGACCCGTCATCGATCGGCAGGTCGGCGAGCGCCGGGTGCCTCCGGGTCAGTGAACGCGGCCTCGACCGCCTGCTCCCTCTGCTGAAGCTCGGAACCCCGGTCATCGTCGAGGCCTGACCCCAGGTCCACTAGTCTGTTACAGACTAGTAGATCACTACTAACGCCCCTCCGACCACCACGCTTGGGCCACGAGTTCGGCAACCAGCACCTCCGTGAGCAAGGCGACATCGAGATCATCGTCGTGGCGGTAGCGAACCGTGGCGACCGCCCCGTCGATGTCACCCCCCACCGCCACGACGCGGCCACCCCGCTGGTTCATCCACTCCATGATCGAGGGTTCGAACCGCGACCCGGCGAACACCAACGCACGGTAGTCGAGCGGCTTCGTCAGGTAGAGGTCGACGTGGAGCCAGTCTCCCGCTTCGCAGGCATCCGCCGTCCTGCGAGGTCCTTCGCGCAGCATCAATGCGCCCTGTTCCGCCGAGGACAGCCGTTCGGCGGGCGCGATCGTGAACGTGGCAGGACCATCGGCCAACGCATCGACGATCGCGGGGAGCCACGCCGCGCGTCTCTCCAGGAGGTCTTCGGTCGCTTCGGCGGTGCGTCGCACGAGGGAGGCTGCACCGGCATCGTCCATCGCCGCGAGCAGCGCCAGCGTGTGCTGGTACGTGCGGCACGCCACGCCCCCGGTCTCCTCAGCGGCGAGCATCGGGATCGTGAGGTCGGCGACCTCGCTCAACGGCGACCGCGGATGGTTCGTGATGGCGACCGTGGTGCTCCGGCCTCGATGGCGAGTGAGCGCTTCGACGGTTTCGGGTGTCGTGCCGGACGCGCTGACGCCGATCGCGATGGTCCCGGACGCGGGCGGAGCACCAGCGGCAGCCGATGCGAGTTCGGACCACGCAGCGATGCCCTGCTGCTGCCACCTCGTAGCGAACACCGACCCCGCGTAGCGAGACGAACCCATGCCGATCACGACCCGGGTCGACGTTCGATCCATCACCGCCGGCCACATATCCTCGATCGTGTCGGCGAGCGCCCGCAGGGTTGCCGGCTTGGCCTCGAGGTCCCTGAGGAATCGGTGCGGATCTGGATCTGGCATGGGCGCTCCTGACGCTCGTTGGGTGGGCCTACGGGAAGATCGCTTGCAGGGCGAGATCGGGCACGCGGAGCCATGACGGCAGGTAGCGAGCGGCGTAGGCATACTCGTGGCACACCTGCGCCACCTCCAGTGGGAACAGCAGGGTCGGCTCGAACAGCGAGAGTTGGCCGGCGCGATCGAGAGAACGGACGTACCCCTCGACCACGAGCGCGCGGGAACGTTCGACCCACCGTTCGATGTCCTCGACCGAACCGGCGCCCCGGCGCTGGGCGATCCTTCCCATGTGATCGACCGAGCGGACCAGGCTCGCGACGTCACGCACCGGCGAGTCACGAGCCACCCTGACCTCGGGAGGCGCGAGCGGGTTCCCGTCGAAGTCGGTGACGGCGTCCCCGCCGTCCCACCGCAGGATCTGACCGACATGTAGGTCACCATGGATACGCATCGCCGCCGCCGTGGGAACCTGGTCGAACACATCGAACGCTGAACGGATGCGTCCCTCGCGCCCTCGGAGCCGTTCCCCTTCCTCGCCACCGGTGAGGGCCAGGGCTTCGTCCAACGCGACCTCGGCGCGGGTCTTCCAACCGAGGATCGCTTCCTCATCGACGAACGACACCGGGGACGTGAGGACGCTCGAGGCGGTCGCCAACGCCGCATGAAGTGCGCCCGCGAGTTCGCCGACCGGTGTCGCTGGTTCGAAGGTCGTCTCGTCGTCGACTTCCCCCGCGAGCCAGCCCAAGAGGAGTTCGAGGTACCAGTCCCACCCATCGCGGGCCCCCGCCAGGTACGCAGATGCCGTGGCGACCACCACCGGCGTTCCATCGCGGTCGGTCCAGATGACCGCGCCGAACGGCGTGGGCATGGCACCGAAACCCACCTCGGCCAGATGGGCGGGGAGATCGAGTGCCGGCTGGGGACCGCGGGTGGTCCTCGGGAAGACCTTGACCACCACCCGATCCCCCACGACCACGGAGCGATTGGATTGGTCCACGTCGATGGGACGTTCACCCGTCGCTTCGGGCACATCGCTCAGGCGCAGGAACGAGAACGCCCCCTGGGGTTCACCGGCTCGCAGCAGGTGCAGCAGCCCCTCGAACGCGCCGCGTCCGGCTCCACCTTCGATTGCGACTTCGGCTTCGGCGTGGGTGTCGATCGCGATGCCGTGCCCATCTCGACCGAGCGTCAGTTCGGCCCCACCCGGCAGCGACAACACATCGAGGATCTCGATGTCGGTCACGGGTCCAGGACACGCACCATGAGGACCGGCGTGTCGGCCTGACCCCAGAACCCGGCGAAGTCTCGCGCCTCCACGAACCCTGCCGAGCGGTAGAACGCCCGCGTAGCGTCGTAGCCGTCCTCCACGTCGTCTGGACCGTCGCTCGCCGACACCGTCAGCGCCAACAACAGGCGGCGCCCTTCTGCGGTCATCTGAGCCGCGAGATGGTCGACCAGCCGCGTGCCCAGGCCTGAGCCCCGATGATCGGCGTGGACCGCCAGCCACGTGATCTCCCCCGAGGTGTCGAGATGGCGCGCGAACGTGCAGAACCCGACGGCCCTCCCATCGAGCTGGCAGACCCACCCTGGCTCGCTCCGAACCGCCTCGGCGCACTGCTGACGACCCGCCTCTTGCCCGAAGTGGTACGGCAGGCTGAGGACGATCGCGTCGCACGCCTCGGCATCAGCGAGCTCCAGCGCGCGGATGGTGACCTCGGTCATGCCACGACGGGCTCGCCCGTCATCGCGACCTGCTCGATCAGGTCGGCGCCCTTCACGCGACCCGGATCCGCCTGGATCGCTGCAGCGTTGCGAGCCATGCGTTCGTGCAGGTCCTCATCGGCCAGCAGCCGGTCGACCGCACCCACCAGTTCGTCCTGGGTCCAGTCGTAGGTGGCGAGCCGTTCGCCGAACCCCGTTTCCCGCAGGCGCTGCGCGTTGTCGTACTGGTCCCAGAACAGCGGCAGCCCGATCATCGGCAGGCCGAAGTGGAAGCCCTCGCACACGGTGTTGTTGCCGCCGTGGGTGATGAGCAGGTCGCATTGGGGAAGGATCGACGGCTGAGGCAGGAACTGGTCGCCGTACATGTTCGGTCCCAGCGTCATCTGGTCCTTGAGGGGACCCATCGAGACGATCGTCCGATGATCCGTGGTCGCCATGGCGTCGATCAACCGCTGCATGAGCCCGACGTCCATGCACCCCAGCGAACCCAGCGACAGGTACACGACCTTGCCATCACCCGGCAGATGCTCGTCCACGTCGAACGGTTCATCCGAGGTACGGACGGTCGAGTTCAGGCGATGCCACGTGCCGTCGAGTGGAACCGACCTCGGGTAGTCGGCGGCCTCGGGGAACAGGTACAGGTTGCACCAGGGAGAGTTCGTGTTGAACTCATCGGTGGGGCACGGCGCCACGCCCACCGACGCTCGGAAGTCGTTGTGCTCGGCGAGCAGGCTCTCATGCTGACGGTGGTATTCGTCCTTGAACGCCTGCCACTCGCTGCGATCGTCGATCGGCAGGCCCGACAAGACCGGAGGAAGGTCCGCGTCGCGCATCTCCAACGGGTTCGCCGACACGAACCGCACCCACGGCGCGCCGGTCAGTTCCACCGCCGGGTAACCGGTCACGTTGTCCGTGCACACGACGTCGGGATGGATGTCGTCCCAGATCTCCATGATCCGGCCGTGCGAGTACTGCTCCCCGGCCACCAGTGCCTCCCAGATCGGCTTCGTGACCGTCGCGATCTGGGAGATCGTCGGGGTGGCGAACTCCGGCGCCGTGACCCGGATGAACTCGGCCCACGGGTCGGCGGTGGGGTCGGCGTTCTCCTCGGGGGGAGCCATGCGCATCATGCGCTCCTCGAACCCACGCTTCACGAGCTCGCCTTCGAACGACTCGTCCACCACGAACACGATCCGGTGGCCGCGTTCGGCCAGCACGTTCGCGATCGCGACGCAGTTGTTCGTGGGTCCCCACGCACCTGGTTCAGGGAAGAACGCGATCGTCTTCCGGTCGGCCTCGGTCATGCGGTCCGCTCCTCTCGCTCGTCCAGGACGCTGAGTGCCTGGGTCAGGAACTGCACGATCCGCACGGCATCGGCGCCATCCGGATCGAGGTCGGGGTTGTAGGTGCCGACGCTCCACCCCCGACAGGTGGGCTCGGCGAGGGCGACGGCCATCACCGTCGCCAGGTCGCTCCAGGTGAGACCACCCGGTCGCGGGAAGATCACCGATCCGATCTCCTCGTTGGAGAGCACGTCCCAGTCCAGGTGGAGCCAGAACCCGCCGAGTGCCTCTCGGGCCTGTCCCACCGCCTTGGACGCGACTACCTCGGGAGCGGCGTGCACGGCGGTCGCGTCGAACAGCGTGCATCGCGAACCCAACGACGCCACCCCATGGCGCTCGAGATCGGGAAGGTCACGCTGGCCCACCAGCACCAGGTGACGTTCCTCGACCATGGGTTGGCGCACCATCAGCGCTGCGTCCCACGAGAACACGGCGAGCCCCAACGCGAACGCGATCTCGGAATCGGCGCTGTCGCCCGTGGGCGACTCCTCAGGGGTGTACGCGTCCTCATGGCCGTCGACGTGCAGGAGCCCGGCCCCCGGCGTGGCGGTCAGGCCGCCCAACAGCATCGGGCAGTCGCCACCGAGCACGACGGGGAACGAACCGACCGCGCGTGCCTGCGTGACCGCGGCGTCCACCGCTCGCACGAGGGCAGACAACCCTGCGGGGTTCACCACGCGGGACGCCGGGTCGCGAGTGGCGACCGGTGGTGGCAACGCGACGTCGCCCTGGTCGAGCACGTGATGACCACCGAGGCGCAGCGCCGACACGAGGCCTGCAGCCCTGAGGGCGCCGACGCCGCGCGCCACACCCACCGGACGTCCGCCCGACTGTGATGGTGCCCCGATCAAGGCGATGCTGGCCATGCAGCCGGGACTATGCCACAGGCCGTGGAAGCGGGTCGCTCATGACGCCGAGTGCCACGATCTCGGCGGCAGTGCGGCGACCACTCTCGATCGCACCCTCCACGTAACCGCACACGGTCGAGACATGCTCGCCCGCCAGTCGAACGCGCCCATGAGGCTCACGGAGCGCACGCCAGAAGGCCGTGACTTGGCCCGGGTTCCACACGGAGAACGAGCCGCCGATGTAGGGCTCCTCGCTCCAGGACTGCGACAGACCGTCGCCCAGACCGGCCGCCAGCGGCGGCACCATCTGCGCGATCTCGCCCCGCACCCGGGACACCCGCTGCGATCCGTCCGGTGTGGCACGGACCAGTTCCCGTGCACCAGCGCCCCCCACGTAGCAATCCAGTATCGCCGAACCGCCCGGCTGATCCTCGGTGGCGTCGTAGAGCCGTTCGATGAACCGCGGTGTCACCGCCCACACGAACGGTGGACGCGATGAGGTCCGAACGAAGGTCTTCACGACCGACCCCATGCCGAGCTCGGCCACCCCTTTGCCGAACGCTCCCTCGAACGCCGGCAGCACCTCGACGTCGCGCAAGGGAACCAGTGGGCACGCGAGCACCGCGTGGGATGCCTCCACGGTTCCGTCGGTCGTGGTGGCGACGACGCGCTGATCGTCTTGGGCGAGCCGAACCAACGGTTCACCGAACCGCACGAGGCCGTCCAGCTCGGCCACCATGGCCTCGGCGAGCCGGGACAGCCCGCCGTCGACGCGCTGCGACCGGACGTCGGTCACCCGAGCCTCGGCCTCCAGCGTCACGGCGCGCTGCTGGGCGATGAACAGCACCGATGCTTCCTCGGGGGCACAGGTGTACTCGAACGCCATCTCGCGATCCAGGAGGAACCGGGCTCGCGGGCCGAGCCTCGCTTGGTCGAACAGATCCGCGATCGAGCGCGCGTCGATCGCGGCTGCGTCGGGGTGGGCGACTGGATCGGAGGGGTCGGCGATCTGGGCGGCAACCGCATCGATCAGTTCGTCGAACCACGCCAGCTCGGCCACGACCTCCTCGTCGGCGGCCCACGCGTCGACCGCCGGGCGAAGACCGCGCTCGTCCTCGATCCAGCCTGCCTCCCTCGCCCACCACGGGGCGCCGTCACCGATCGTGCGAAGCCCATAGCGATCCAAGAGTGAGTGCACATGTTCGTGGGACGTGTCGACCCATTCCCCTCCGGCTTCGACCCACCGGCCGTCCGGGAACGTGACCGTGCGCACCCGGCCGCCAGGGCGGGAGGAGGCTTCCACCACCACCACGTCGGCCCCGGCCGCACGAAGGTCGAGCGCGCACGCCAGGCCCGCCATGCCCGCTCCCACGATCACCACGTCCGCCATCTACCTCGGATGCTATCGGAGCACCCAGGTCGATGAACATCTCGAACCCGTGGGTGTTCGGCGACGTACAATCCATCGTGAGCCAGGAGGTCCGGCACGGCGTCGTCCCCCTGTGGTTCAGGAGGATCCTCGTGCGCCGAAGTCGACGACGTTCCGCCCAGCTGCGTCGCACGATCGCCGTCGCCATGCTCAGTGGCATCGTCGTGAGCGTACCGGTGGGCCACGCGGCCGCAACCCGATCAGGTCCCGACGACGCTCCTCTGACACCGGCCCAGCTCGCGACGCCCGCGACGCCCGACCTCATCGCCGCCGACGTCGAGCGTGGCGAGATCAGTGAAGCCCAAGGCGCACTGTTCCTGGCATCGGCTTTCTCCGACCCGGCGATCGTGCCGATGGCCTACCGCAGCACCACACCGTGGGACGGAACGCTGCCGTTGCTCCGGCTTCGGCGTACGCTCCAGCGACTTCCGGCCGGCCCCGCGGCCCGGAAAGCGAAGGCCACACTTCGGGCAGCGACCTTCGCGTGTCCCGGCGCCAACGTCCCCGTCTCGAAGGTGCGGACGAGTGCGCACTTCTACCTGCAGTACCGGAACATCCGCGGCCGGCTCAGCGCGAAGCGATACACGGACGCACTCGAGACGACGTGGAAGACCGAAGTGCGCCGGTTCGGTTGGGCCAGGCCTCCGAGGGACCCGGTCTCCTCACCGCCCGGAAGGCGCTACCCGGTCCGGGTCCAAAGCCTGCAATCCGGCCTGTACGGATACGTGACGGCGACGCGGAAGGTGGGTAACAACCCGGCGACCCCATGGCGCGACAAGGATGCCTTCGCCTCGTGCATGGTGCTCAACGATGATTTCAGGGGGTTCCCGTCGAGCCCGAAGGATTCCCTGTCGGCGACGGTGGCACACGAGTTCAACCACTCGCTCCAGTTCGGCTACGGCGCCCTGATCGGCCCGAAGCATGCCGCCGACGTCTACACCGAAGGAGGCGCCTCCTGGATGGAGGACGAGGTCTTCGACGGTTCGAACGACAACTACTACTACCTGTGGCCGACCTTCACGTCGCCGATGCCCCTCTACGCCCCGGGGTTCCCCTACCCATATTGGGTCGTGTTCCGTGCGATCACGGAGCACGTCGCGCCCTCCGGTCAAGCCGGCGGAGGTGAAGACGTGATGCAATCGTTCTGGGAGCAGATCTCACGTGGCACGGCGACCAACTCCTCAGCCATGAACCGCGCCTTGCAGGAAGAGGGCACGACCCTGGGCAAGGCCTACCACGATGCCGCGATCGCGCTCCGGTTCAGCAGAGGGTGCGGCCAGACCGAGACGCGGTTCTGCCTGGAGGAGGGACCCTCCTACGTCGCGATCGCCGGACCGAACAGCGACACCGCCTCGATCGGATCGGTCGGTGCCCAGCTGACCGATGAGAAGATCGCGAACGACTTCGCGCTCGA
>DATDJD010000301.1:0-2027 GCA_036520695.1 Actinomycetota bacterium | reverse complement strand
CCCAGGGCGACGCCGATCGCCGCCGCCGCGGGGATCGTGGTCACCGAGATCGCGACACCCACCGCCGAAGAGGCGCGCCGTTCGATCGACAGCATCGCGGCGACCCCTGCGCTGAGCGCCACGATCGCGCTCGCCCACGAGGGATCCGTGACGAAGGCCGTGAACACGTTCGAAGGAAGGTCGACCTGCAGAACCCCCGTGAGCTGCGCCATCCACACCAGGATCCCCGCGGACATCGCTGCGATCGCGAGCCCGGCGACGAGTGTGCCGAGGCCCGCCAGGACGGTCCGGCGTTCCCTGGCGACCACCCCGACGCAGATCGCCGACAACGGCAGCAGGTCCGGACTGATCGCCATCGCCCCGACGATCAGGATCGATTCGTCCAACCCGACACCGATGCCGGCGATGATGCCTGCCGACACCATGAAGAGCAGGTAGGTGACCGAGAGGCGGGCGTTCTCGCGGGATTCATCGACGACCTCTTCGACGATGATCGCATCTGCCGACGGGTCCCAGTAGCCCAGATCGTCGGTCTCGATCGGCCGCACCTCGGTCCGGTCCTGGCGGATCAGGACGGCTGCGCCCGGCCGGTCGATGTGGAGGTGCCGGAGCGCGTCGACGACATCGTTCGCCGCGATCGGCTCGACCGCCGCCGTGATGAGGTCGTCGCCGTGGGCCACTTCAACACCGACCAGGTGGACGAGGTCGTGGATACCGCCGATCCCGCGGAGCGTCGCGATGACGGCGGGCGCTCGGTCGGGCGACACGAACAGACGCAGGTGCAGCATCGGGGCGAATCATGCCACGTCCACCCATCGAGACCTCAACCCTCTACTCCGGCTCGACGGTTACGGTCATCGAGTGCTAGGGTTCCGACGCTGTCACCGGCACACTCCCTTCCTTCCCCGGCTTTGGTCGGTGACGCCTGCCGTCGAAACAGATTGGGTATGCGACTGATGCAGAGCAACCGAAGCGCCCGCACCTGGTCGGCCAGAGTCATCGCCACCCTCGTGCTGGTTGCCGCTGCCATCCCCGTGAGCACGGGCGTCGCCGCCGCCTCCGATGAACGGCCCGGACCCTGTGCCCTGACGATCGAGGAAGGCGAAACGGTTCAGGCCAACTCGCGCGAACTGATCCGATGCGCCGTGAAGCGCTGGAGCGTACCCGGTGGCGCCGCGGTGGCCCTGTGCATCGCCAGGCGGGAGAGCGGGCTGATCCCGTGGGCCGAATCCGGCGACGGGATCAACAAGGGCCTCTTCCAGCAGCACGTGAACTACTGGGGCAACAACTACGACAACTACACGTCGCCCGGCTGGGAACTCAAACGGAACATCCTGAACGGGCGAACCAACGCCATCGTGTCGATCCGCATGGCGCACGACATCGGCTGGGGACCCTGGGGCGGCCGCACCTGCAGCTGACTCGTCTCACCAGCGCCCCCGCCCACCAGCGCCCCCGCCCAACGCGACTAGACTCCCGGCATGGCGACCACCAAGGACAACCTGCCACCCGTCGAACCCACCACCACCGTCGAGGACCGCATCGACGCCCTCCGCAAGCGCAAGAAGGCCGCGCTGACCCCGGGCGGTCGCGATTCCGCGAAGAAGCAGCATGACCGCGGCAAGCTCACCGCTCGTGAGCGACTCGACATCCTGATGGACAAGGGTTCGTTCGTGGAGACCGACTCCTTCGCGATCCACCGCGCACATGACTTCGGCATGGATCGCAAGCGTCCCCCCGGCGACGGCGTGATCACCGGCTACGGCACCGTCGACGGGCGCAAGGTCTTCGTCTCCTCCCAGGACTTCACGGTGTTCGGTGGATCGATGGGCGAGGTCATGGCGCAGAAGGTCTGCAAGGTGATGGACCTCGCGATCAGCACCGGGGCGCCGTTCATCTCGATCAACGACTCGGGTGGTGCTCGCATCCAAGAGGGCGCGGCCTCGCTGGCCGGTTACGGCTACATCTTCGAGCGGAACGTGCGCGCCTCGGGCGTGATCCCCCAGATCAGCGTGATCATGGGCCCG
>DATDJD010000300.1:0-3527 GCA_036520695.1 Actinomycetota bacterium | reverse complement strand
ATCTCGAGGGGGTCCGCCGTGCGTCGGATCCAGCTCACGACGCACCAGACCAGTACCAGGGCACGCAACGCGATCGCGATCTCGAACCAACGCTGCTCGACCCCGAAGCCGCCGGTGAGGTCGCCGAAGAACCAGAACCTGCTCACGAACACCGCGACGTCCGCGATCTCGAACGCTACGAACTCCCGCATCTTGGGCAGCGCCAAGGCGAACCAGGGCAGCAGCCAGAGGCTGTACTGGGGGGAGTAGACCTTGCTCGTGAGCAGGAACAGCACGATCATCGGGAAGCCCAGTGTCCATGGAGCGAAGTGCGCGTCCCGCCGCGCCTTCAGTGCCCAGACGGCGCAGAACGCCAGTCCGAACATCGCGAAGGACGCCAGGTTGATCGTCTTGATCGAGAAGCACCATCCCAGCTGTCTGCACGCGATGTGCCAGAGGCTGTCGAAGTCCGCGGCGCGCTGGGAGTTGAACCGGAAGAAGGTGAACCACGCGCCGGGCGCCACGATGGCGAAGGGCAGGTTCACGAGCAACCAGGTGCCCGCCGCCGTCCAGCCGATCGCGATCGCGCGGTCGGGCGCGCGATCGCGCATGCGCTGCAGGATCAACGGCACCGCCAACAGCAACGGGTAGAACTTGGCGGCGGCGCCCAACCCCAACGAGGCACCGGCACCGGTATCGCGCCGTCGGAAGAACAGCACCATCGCGATCGTCGCGAACATCACCGCCAGCAGGTCCCAGTTGACCGTGCCGTAGATCAGCAGGGTGGGGGCGAGGGCGAAATACAAGGCCCGCGCACCGTTGAGCACATAGAGGCAGACCGCGATCGTGACGGCGCACCCCAACAGCATCAGGGCGTTCACGAAGTAGAACCCTGCATGATGGTTGCCCGAGATCCACCCCGCGAGGCGGATGAAGTACATCGACACCACGGGGTACTCGTCGCAGTTCTGCCCTTCGCGTGCTTCGCAGGCGTCGAGGAAGGGGAGGCGCCCGCCCCGGTCGAAGAGCTGCTCGGTGTCGAGCAGCGGCACGATGTCGGAGTAGCACAGCCAGGTGTACTGACGCCCGTCCGACCAGTTGCCCGACGCGCACGGCGACTTCGTGGCGACGCCCAACGACATCGTGCCGATCACACAGACGAGCACCACACCGAGACCGACGCCCGCCCGTGCCGCCCGGCGAGGACCCTCCGGGGTGGGGTCGGCGTCCGGAGGGGGATCGAGGTCCACGGCGCTCACGGGCCGAATCCTAGCCCGCCGTCGTTGTGTGACCGTGTGAGCGAACACTCGTAGAGTGTCCGGTCGTGAGGTACCGCGTTGAACAACTCGCCGCCGCCGCGGAGATCTCGGTCGACACGGTTCGCTATTACCAATCGCGCTCGTTGCTTCCGCCTCCTGAACGTGAGGGGCGCGTCGCGTGGTACGGACCCGAACATCTGGAACGCCTCGGGCAGATCCGCGCCCTGCAAGGCAAGGGCTTGACCCTGGCCGCGATCCGCAGGGTCGTGAGCGGCGAGTTGAACCCTGCCGATGCAGACCTGGCGGCGGCGGTGGTCTCGGCCGGAGGCTCCTCCGCTGATTCCGAGGCTCTCGACCTCGAGACCTTCAGCACCAGGAGCGGTGTCCCGGCTTCCCTGATCCAAGCGGTGGAACGCGAAGGCATCCGATTGGGTCGCCTGGTCGATGGCGAGGTCCGGTACACGGAGGCCGACATCGAGATGGTGCGCACGGCGCTGCGGCTCTTGGAGTTCGGACTCCCGCTGGCCGATCTGCTCGCGCTCGCCCGTGATGCCGACGCTGCGATGCGTGGACTCGCGGATCGAGCGGTGGACCTGTTCGACGACCATGTGAGGAAGCCGATCCGGGACACGTCTGGAGAAGGCGACGTGGCGTCCGAGCAACTGGTCGAAGCGTTCGGTGAGTTGCTCCCCGCCGTCACGACGCTGGTCTCTCACCATTTCCGTCGGGTGCTGCTGGAAGCAGCCGAGGAGCGGTTCGAGGCTCCCGCACCGGAGCGTGGAGGTGCACGCGCATGAGCGAAGGGCTCCCGCAAGGAGACGACAAGCATCGCGCCGTCCGGGGCCTGTTCGACACGATCTCGCCGCGTTACGACCTGGTGAACCGCGTCATGACGTTCGGCATGGACGTCGGGTGGCGTCGGCGGGCGGTCGACGTCCTTCGGCTCCCGGGTCGGTCACTGGTCGTGGATCTCGCATGCGGTACCGGGGACTTCTGCCGTGAGCTTGCACGTCGCGGTTACCAGCCCCTGGGGTTCGACTTCTCGCACGGCATGCTCGTGAACGCACGGACCGACGCGCCGCTGGTGGAGGCCGACATCCTGCGGTTGCCGTTGGCCGATGCTTCGGTGGACGGGGCCACGTGCGGCTTCGCGCTGCGCAACGTGGTCTCGTTGCCGGGGTTGTTCGACGAACTCGGCCGGGTGGTGCGTCCCGGTGGACGGATCGCCCTATTGGACGCGAGCCGGCCGGACAACGCCGTCATGCGAGCGGGGCACGCCGTGTACTTCAACCGGGCGGTGCCGATGATCGGGGGCCTGATCTCCGACCGCGACGCGTACGCCTACTTGCCGAAGTCCATGGCGTACCTGCCGGCGCCGGAGGAGATGGTGCGCACGCTGGTCGGCGCCGGCTTCCCGGACGCCGAACGCACCCAGCTGTCGGGAGGGCTCACCCAGCTGTTCACGGGAACCCGCGCGTGACCAGCGGCGGGACCCAGGTGCGGATGACCCGGCTCCCACCGGCCTTCGACCTGCTGGCGGCCTGTGCGGGCGGCCGCCCGGCGACGGTCCGGTTCCTGTTCGAACGGGAGGGATTGGGCGTCGCGGGAGCCCCCATATCGGGTGGCATCAGCCATGGTGCGGAGCCCATCTCCGAGGACATCGTGAGCGCGCTCGGCCGGAGCATGGTGGCTCGTCTGCGCGGGTTCCCCGTCGGTTCGGGTTCGGTCCCGATGACCGCGGTGGGTCAGATACCGTTCGGGCCTGTCGGCACGGCGCGACTGCAGGCACCCACCCGGCTGGTGCGACGAACTGCACCCGGCGAGACGTGGCTCCAGGACGTGTTCCCGTCCAGCGATGACGGAGCCGACGATCTCCCGCCGTTCGAACCGGTGAGACCGGCGCTCGGTGGTCCGAGTGCCCCGTTCGCGACGACCCAGGTGAGGGCGGATCCTCCTGCCGACGCGTACGGGCGGTCCGTGTCGACGGCGGTTGAGCGCATCCGCGCCGGCGCCCTGGAGAAGGTGGTCTTAGCCCGAACGATGCAGGTCGCCGCCGACCGAACACTCGATCCGGTTCGCCTCGCCGCTCGGTTGCGCGCGGTGGATCCTCAGGCCTACACCTTCATCGCCCCGGTCACCGCCGCTCGAGAGGCCCATCCCGTGCTGCCGCTGCTGGTCGGTGCTTCCCCGGAGCTCCTGGTGTCGCGTCGTGGACGGTCGGTGCGTTCGACCCCGCTGGCCGGCTCGGCGCCGCGGTCGGGCGATCCCGAGGAGGACCGTGCGAATGCC
>DATDJD010000299.1:0-7684 GCA_036520695.1 Actinomycetota bacterium | reverse complement strand
CGTCGCACGAACCATGAAGGGCTGCCAACGACGAACCGCTTACGTGAGCTGGTCAACCCCGCGGGAGCAGTCGGTCACGAAGGTGGGTGAACGCCATGGTTGCCGGGAGTAGCATCGCGGTCATGGCGACACCTCTTCGGATCCGTCGCGTCCTCGATCCTCGGCGGTCGACCTTCGTGGTGGCCTTCCTCACGGTGGCACTGATGCTTGGGTCGGCGGCGCCTGCCGGTGCCGGCGGCATCCCGCCCGGCCGCTACGCCATCGGCGACTCGGTGATGCTCGGTGCGAGCGGGGAGCTGCGCGGCAGGGGCATCAAAGTGAATGCCACGGTGAGCCGGCAGTTCTCAACGCTCCCGGGGTTGATCCGCCGACTGCGCAGCTCTGGCCGGCTCCGCGAGACCGTGATCATCCACCTGGGCAATAACGGTTTCCTCGAGTTGAACGACTGCAAGGCCGCAGTGCGCGCCGCGTCAGGCCGCACCGTGTACCTGGTCACCGTCAAGGTGCCGCGGCAGTGGCGCCAGGAGAACAACCGCCGCCTCGCGCGCTGCGATCGAGACTTCCCACGAGCGCACCTGGTCGACTGGTTCCGACACAGCGTGAACCACCCCGCGTGGTTCGCCGACGACCTCTACCACCTGACGCCGGTGGGGCAGCGCCGCTATGCGGCGTTCATCTCGTAGCGGTTGCGGTGGGTCTGGTCAGACCCAGCTCAGGCGCCGAAGGATCTCGTCGGTGACATCCTGGATGGGCCGGTCGTTGGACACCGCGAAGTCTTCCGATCCGGCGCCCGTTCCTTGCGCGAGCCAGATCTCCGCCCACTGCAGGTCGACCTTCCTGCCGGTGGTGACCGATGAACGCAATCGTTCCTTGATCGTGTCGAGATCGAGCGTCAACCGGATCACGCTCATGCGCATGTCCAGCACATCCTTCAGGCTCTGCAGGGTTGCCCCGTCCTCGACGGATAGGGCAAGGAGATACCGTTCGATGTCGGCGGAGCGGTAGTTCCCCACCACGGCTCCGAGGTTGCGCAATAGCATCTCGTGCTCCGCGACATCGTCGTCCCAACCCGCGTCGAACCAGCTCAGCCAGTCGAGATCCATCGCGGCGTATCGGATGCCACGATCTTCGAGCACGTTTGCCATCTCCTCGATGACCGATGACTTCCCGGCGCCGTAGACGCCGGTGATGAGCACCGCCTCCGGCTGGCCCTGTCCCATGCCCCCATCTTGCCGTAACCCCGGTCGGTAGACTCGTCGACGGTGGCCTGCCCGAGCGGCCGAAGGGACACGCCTGGAAAGCGTGTAGGGGGGCAACTCTCTCGAGGGTTCGAATCCCTCGGCCACCGCCGATCGATCAGAGGGCGTGTCCTGAACGAAGGTCCTTGGCGCGGTTCGTGTACGAGCGTGTCACGTGCATGCCGACCTTCTCGTAGAGGGCGAGTGCACCGGTGCGGGAGTCGGTGTTGACGCCGACCTTCGGCCTGCCTCGGTCCCAGAACACGGCGGATGCCTCGTGCAGCATCCCGGTCGCGATCCCTTGATGGCGGTGGGTGGCTTTGGTCGCGAGCTGCAGGATCCACCCATCTTCGGCGGCGTAGTCGAGCAGGAAGGTCACACCCACGAGTTCGTCGGTGTCCTCGCTGACGACCAACAGCATCTGCCACGGTTCGAAGCTGGGTCGCCGGATCGTGAGCGCCGCCCAGTCGTCGAAACCCGCGGGGTGGCGGTTCGGCCATTCGTTGAAGGCGTCCTCGATGACCTGGAACGCATCGCGCGCGTCGGAGTCGGTGTATGGGCGGAACGCGAACCCGGCGGGGAGCGAGACCTTCGGGCGATCGATGTTCTCGATCTCCAGGATCCAGGACGTGTGTCCATAGACGTAGCCATGCCGGGCGAACAAGTCGGCCGCCACTTCGTTGGCATCGCTCACGGTTTGGGCGATCGTGGTCGAACCTCTGGCCGCTGCCAGATCCTCCGTCCATGCCAACAACGCCGTTCCGATCCCTCGACCGCGAGCGTGAGGGTGCACGTGGACCTCTGCACGCCTGCCCTTGAACACCTCAGCTTCGGCGATGAGTCGCTCTCCTTCGAACACACCCACGCTCTCGGTCGCCAGGTGATAGCCCGGGCGGGCCCAATCGGTCAGGATGTCTTCGCGATCGATATCGACCACGCCATCGATGGCCAACTCCGCGGCCGCGATCAGGCTGGCGACCGCGTCGATGTCGGCATCGGTGGCGACCATGGCGCGCTGGGTCAGGCCATCGGGCAGGCCGTCTATGGGGAGGGGAGCGTCCATCCTGGACAGCGTACCGGGGCGACCGGGCCGGGCAGATCGTCGGCCTCCTCGAGCCACGCGCGGACGTCGTCGAACGAGTCCCAGGCTACATACGGCACGCCGTCACGTTCACAATGCGCCACCAGATCGAGCTTCGCGAAGGTCACATCGGCGTAGAGCGCGCCGTACCGATCCGTCTGTCCTTCACCGATGAAGGCCACCGTCCCGTAGCGCTCCCGGTAGTTCAGCACCGCCTGCATCTTGCACGTACCGCACCCCACGCACTCTGGGTGGCCGTTGCCGAATCGCATCGACGCAGGATGTCCGTCTGGACCCCACACCTGCTCGTTCGTGATGACCGTGAGTCCTTCGATGCCTGCCGCCTCGAGGTGGGATCCGATGTAGAACCCGAACCCGTCGCTCACCAAGGCGACCTGGACATCGTTGGAGCCCAGCCACTCGACGAACGAAGCGAACGTGGGATCCATGGGGCAGTGCCGACGTGCGAACGCGAGTAGCGTCTCGCGATCGGCGTTCAGCATCGCGTCTTGCGCGTTGATGGCCTGACGGAGGCCGATCTCGCCCCGGTCGACGGCCTCGTCGTAGTCGGCCCAGCTCGGGGCGCCGAACTCAACCAGCATGTGTTCGGCGACGTCGTGCAGGCATGCCGTGCCGTCGAAATCCACGAGCACGGCACCGACGGGGAGTGACATCCGCCGAAGACTAGCGGGCCCTGTCACACTTCGGCCGATGGAGACCTCGGAACGTGTGGCCCTGGGTATGGTCGACGCAGAACGCAAGCGGCGGGCGAAGGTTGCGGGCGCTGAGGTCGTGGAGATCGACGGACTCGTGCTGTGCTTCGCGAACCTGCCCGACCCGTCGATCAACTCGATCGTGGTGGCCGACGAACCCGACGATGTCGAACGCGCCTTGGCGCTGGCCAGCGGCGAGTTCGAGCAGCGTGGTCAGACCATGGGCATCGACCTCCAGGTGGGACGTCACCCTTCGCTCGATCGCGCGGTTCGGGCGAGGGGTATGACGTTGATCATCGAGCAACCCGGCATGGTGGCGGCGTTGAGCGATCTTGCGACCGTTGCGACGCCCGATGGCATCCGGATCGAACCGGTCACCAACGACGAAGGGGCCGAGGCGCTGGTCCGCGTGGATACGGAAGCGTTCGGGGATCCCGCGATCACGGCAGCCTTCCACGGGGCCGGTGCATACGGTGTCGACGGGATGCGTGCGTTCGTGGCGTGGGCAGGCCAGGATCCGGTGGGGATCGCGACCGGGTACGAACACGATGGCGCGGTCGGGGTGATGGGCGTCGGTGTCGTGCCGCGAGCGCGCCGACAGGGACTCGGCGCGGCCCTCACCGTGCGTGCGGCTCGGTCGTTCGACGGCGCGGACCTGGCGTGGCTCCATCCCACGCCCGAGGCCCGAGCCGTCTACGAACGCATCGGGTTCCGGCGGATCGCCGACTACGAGGTGTGGGTGGCGCCGTCCACGACCTGACGGCCGTCCAACGCTTGATCCAGCGAGATCGTGACCGACTTCAGGACGGCGATCTCGATGCAGGCGACATCGCCGGCGGCCGCATCCCGGCCTTCGAACAACGTCACGGTCACCGCGTCATCGCCGTAGGCGACGTCGACATGATCGAGCACCGCACACGGTTCCACGCCACTGGTGAACAGGATCGTCACGGTGCCGTCGTCGTGCACGATCGCGCGGTCGAACATCCTCGCTCGGACGTCGGTCATGCCGGGACGCGGTTGGACCGGCGTCGCTGCGCTGGGGTCATCCCAAGCGGGTGGATCCACGACGGGATAGGGACACGTGGAGACACCGACGGAGGTATCGGGACCATGATCAGGCCCGACCATCGCGACGCTGCACTCGTCACTCCTGTCGTCGGAAGTGTCGGCGGCCGTCGCCGCGGCAACGCCGGCGATCAGGAGGACGGTGAGCGCCGCGCTCAGTGCGAGGACCGTGCGTACGGGGATCCGCATGGGAACCTCCGGGGGTCTCAGGGCCCGAAGGCCTGTCGGTTCGGACCTGTGTAGGACGACGTTCGGGGCACGATGGGTTCCCGAGACTCGCGGACCGGGCTCTGTCGTGTCGGCTGCGTATACTCGGCTCGGCCGTGCTAGGCGGGGAGCCAGCGGTGCCCTGTAACCCGAGATCCGCTTCTGCGGGGCTGAATCCCCGCCGGAGGTCCGCGGGATCCGAGGCAGCCCTCGGCGCGGGATGTTGAAGGTCGGGTCCTACGCGACGTCGGGCCGCGAACCGGGTCAGGGCGGGAACGCAGCAGCCCTAAGCGGTTCCCGGCGGGTGCCGTGGGGATGCCTGGCTGGAGTCGCCGCGTCACGAAGCGCTCGAGTTCCGTGTGGTCGATGGCGGGTGCACGGCCATCAGTTTCCCTTCGAGGGAGCGCGAAAGGCCGAGAGGCCGGAGGAGCCGGTGGCAGAAGAGCAACAGCGTCAGGCCCTGTACCGACGGTACCGGCCGCAGACTCCCCAGGAGGTCCTGGGTCAAGATCACGTCGTGCGGGCGCTCACGGGGGCCATCCGTGAGGGACGGTTGCATCACGCGTTCCTGTTCTGCGGGCCACGCGGAACGGGCAAGACTTCCACGGCCCGGATCTTGGCCAAGATGGTCGACTGCGAGCAGGGGCCCACGGCCGAGCCGTGCGGTGTGTGTTCCCAGTGTGTGGCCATCCGCGAAGGAACGCACCTGGACGTGGTCGAGATCGACGCCGCCAGCCACGGTGGGGTCGAGGACGCTCGCGAGCTTCGTGAGAAGGCACCCACCGCGCCGGTCCAGGGTCGCGAGAAGGTCTACATCATCGACGAGGCGCAGCGGCTATCCCGCGAAGCCTTCGATGCGCTGCTGAAGGTCTTCGAAGAACCTCCTGCCGGCGTACGGTTCGTCCTGGCCACGACGGAGCCGCACAAGATGCCCGCCACGATCGTGGGACGGTGCCAGCGGTTCGACTTCCGGCGGTTCTCCATCGAGACACTCTCCGCCCAGCTGGTCTCGATCGCCTCGCAGGAAGGTGCCACGCTCACCCCTTCTGCCGCCCAGATCATCGCCCGTCAGGCGCAGGGTTCCTCCCGAGACGCCCTCTCGCTGCTGGATCAGGCAAGCGTCATGGGCGGCTCCACGATCGATGATGACGTCGTCCGATCGCTGCTCGGCGCGCCTCGCGGCGAGGTCCAACATGAACTCGCCGACTCGGTGGCGGTCGGTGACGCTCGCGGCATCTTCGAAACGGTGGCTCGGCTGGTGCAAGATGGCCAAGACCTGCGCAACGTCACCGCCGAGACGCTGGGGCACTTCCGCAACCTGCTCCTGATCAAGACGGCCCCGGGGCAACAGGATCTGCTCGACATCCAAGCCGATGCGTACGAGGGCCTGCGGATCCAGGCCGAGAAGTTCCTTCCCACCGAGCTGGCACGCGTGATCGCGCTGCTGCTCGCAGCCCAGAACGACATGCGCTGGACCACTTCGCCGCGGCTGTCGCTCGAGCTGGCGTTGATCCGCGCCACCATGCCCGAGACCGACCCCGACCCCACAGCGCTGATCACCCGGGTGGAGCGCCTCGAACGCCTCGCCCACCTGGACCCCGGTGCGGTGGTGCCTACCGCGGCCGATGTTGACCAAGTGCCTGCTACGCCTAGCCCCGCCGACGACGTCGTGGTGCCGGAGCCCTCGATCCCGGTGGAGGAACCGCCCGGGGACGAGCCCCGGTCCACGACGGCTGAGGCCGAGAGCGAGCCCCGGTCTGCGACAGCTGAGACCGAGGGCAAGCCTCGGCCCACCGAGGCGGTGGAGGAGCGCCCACGGCAGATGCCGGTCCCGCAGGCGGCCGATGCAGGCAGCATCGACGTGGCCATGCTTCGTCGTTCGTGGCCATCGCTGATCGACCACCTGGCGTCCAACCGCCACATGATCCTGAAGGCCATCTTGGAGTCGGCGACCGTGGCGTCCTACGACGGCGACATGATCGAGCTCGCGTTCCCGCCCGATCGCAAGGTGGGGCCGCAGAAGGTGGAGGAGAAGCAGGAGGAACTGCGCGAGGCGCTCGGCGAACTGTTCGGCATCAAGCCGCGGATCGTGTGCGTCGTCCGCGAACTCCGCGATCCTCCGGGTGAACCCGCCACGGTCGAGATCGTCGACGAGGAAGATGTGCCCGACGAGGCCGAAGCCTTGCGCCGAGTGCAGGAGATGCTCGGCGCCCAGCCGGTCCAGGACCACGACAAGGTCGAGGGCTAGTCGGTGGCGTACGAAGGACCCATCCAGGAGCTCATCGATCAGCTCGCCCGGTTGCCCGGTGTGGGGCCCAAGTCCGCGCAACGGCTGGCGTTCTGGCTGGTCAAGGCCGACCCGGAGGACGCGAAACGCTTGGCCGCGGCGATCGTGCAGGCCAAAGATCGGATCACCTTCTGCCGAGAGTGCGGCAATGTGGCCGAAGGGGATCTGTGCCGGATCTGTCGGGACGAGTCCCGCGACCGAACGCTCCTGTGTGTGGTCGAGGAACCCAAGGATGCCGCAAGCCTCGAGAAGGCTTCGCTGATCAAGGGGCGCTACCACATCCTTGGCGGGGCCATCAGCCCGCTGGACGGCATCGGCCCCGATGACCTCCATGTGCAGGAGCTGCTCGATCGGGTGCAACGTGACCACGTCGTCGAAGTCATCCTGGCCACCAACCCCAACCTGGAAGGCAACGCCACGGCGATGTACGTCGCGGCGCTCATCAAGCCGCTTGGGGTCCGGGTCACCAGGCTCGCGAGTGGGTTGCCGGTCGGTGGCGACCTGGAGTACGCCGACGAGGTGACGTTGTCCCAGGCCCTCGACGGTCGCCGCGAGATGTGACCGGCCGGTGACGCGCCCCACCACCACCGAGGTGTCCGATCGTGCCCTGGTGCTGTACGCATTCTCCCGTCGAGGCACGATCGAATTCGTCGTGACCGAGTCGGGCGGCGACCCAGATCGAGTGCAGCAGGCTGAGCGCGCCCGCGTCGAGACCGATCTGTGGCTCCAGCGGGAATCCGTGGAGCCTGCCCTCACCGACGGAGAACACGCCCTGCTGGGCGCACCCTCCGGTTCATGGCCTCGAGAGGCTGTCGCAGATGCGATGTGGCGCAAAGAATCCCTTGGCGTCTTGCTGTGGGCCCTCGAGCATCTCGCCGAGGTGCCGCCCTACTCGGATGAGTTCTCTCAACCCGCGCTGGAGGACGCGATCACCCGGTATGGATCGGTGTCGTCGTTCCGAGCTCAGGGACATCTGCGGCCGGCAGAGCAGTTGGACCGCGCGTGGATGGAAGCCGACGCGTGGTTCGGGGCCACCGAAGGGCGAGCGGGGGACGATGCCAACGTCGCGTCGATCGCCGCCGAACGATTC
>DATDJD010000298.1:0-2108 GCA_036520695.1 Actinomycetota bacterium | reverse complement strand
CCCGCCGGCCGCACCCGCTTCCTGGTCCATGATGCGGATCTCGTCGCGCAAGGTCTCTGGGTAGTGGGTCCTGACCTGTGTGCCGAAGCGGTCCTTCAACGGCGAGACGATGCGGCCGCGATGGGTGTAGTCGTCGGGGTTAGCGGTGGCCACCAGGAGCATGTCCAGAGGCAACCTGATCCGATAGCCACGGATCTGCACATCCCGCTCCTCCAAGATGTTGAACAGCGACACCTGGATGCGCTCGGGGAGGTCGGGGAGCTCGTTGATCGCGACGATGCCACGATTCGTGCGCGGGATCATGCCGTAGTGGATCGTGAACTCGTCACCCAGGTACCGGCCCTCCGCCACCTTGATGGGGTCGACGTCCCCGATCAGGTCGCCGACGCTGGCGTCAGGGGTCGCGAGTTTCTCTGCGTACCGGTCGTCTCGCCCTAACCACGCGATGGGGGTCTCATCACCGTGCTCGGCGACCAGCGCTTTGCCGTGCGCGCTGATGGGGCGGTAGGGGTGATCGTTCGTCTCGGTCCCAGCGATCACCGGGATCTGTTCGTCGAGCAACTCGACCATCTCGCGGACCAGGCGGGTCTTGGCCTGGCCACGCTCGCCGAGCAGGATCAGATCATGGCCGGCCAGGATGCCGCGCTCCAGGGCAGGTAAGACCGAATCGGCGAACCCCACCACGCCCGGGAACGAACCTTCGCCTGCCTCTAGTCGGACCAACAGGTTGTCGCGCAGTTCCTCTTTGACGGTTCGATCGGGGTAGTTCGCGGCTCGAAGTTCACCGAGGGTCATCGCAGGGGTCATGCGAACCAGGGTAGCCGCTTCCCCGCGAAGGGCAGGAGCAGAAGGGCTGGAGGCCCTGTCAGCGGACGCTGCGAACGGCCAGTTCGGCGCCGCCCAGTGCCTCAGCAAGCGCGACAGGCGTGCGGTCGTCGTGGTTGCGGTGGTGGGGGTCGGCGCCACGACCCAACAGCAGCTGCACGATCGGACCGTCACCCCGGGTTCGGAGCGTCGCGTTCCACAGCGGCGTGTTGCCGTCCAGGTCCTCGGCGTCGACCTGGGCTCCGTTGGCGATCAGGAGCTCAGCGACGGAGACCGAACACCCTTGCGCGGCGTAGTGCAACGGTGTCTGTCCGTCGTGATCGGTGGTGTGGACGTCGTGCCCTTCGGCGACCAGGTCCTCGGCGTGATGGAGGTCGCCGAAGAGCGCTGCGTAGTGCAGCGGGGTGCGTCCCATGAGGTCCGCAGGGGGACGGTCCTCGACCAAAGCCATGGGTTCCTATCGACCCCCAGGCCCCGGGACTGAACCCTCAGATGTCGGTTCGGGGAAGGAAATGACGTTCGCCTCCGTGCTGTTCGCTCCGGATGCAGAGGCAATCATCACCGAGGGCCAACTGCAAGGATGTCGGGGCAAGTTGTGCCCAGCTCGTCCGAGCCGACTGCTACCGTCGGACCCGTGAGCGACGACGCACCGGTGGATGACCCGATCCTGGGACCCCTGAATCCCCAGCAGCGGCAGGCAGCCACCACGGTGCACGGACCGGTCGCGATCTTGGCGGGGGCAGGCACCGGCAAGACCACCACCATCACGCACCGCATCGCCCAGCAGGTCGCCACCGGTACCTTCCCCGCCACCGCGTTGTTGGCGGTGACCTTCACCGAGAAGGCGGCACGAGAGTTGCGCGCCCGGCTCGCCAACCTCGGAGTCCAACGGGTCGAAGCCCGGACATTCCATGCGGCGGCCCTGTGGCAGCTCAGCCGGCTCTTGCCACGTTACGAAGATCGGGACGTTCCCAAGATCCTGGACTCCAAGGCGCCGTTGATCGCATCCTTGGCCAACGCGCTGCCGCCACCGCACAAGTTCATGCCGCGTGGGGAGCTGGCCGGCGAGATCGAGTGGGCGAAGAATCGCATGGTCCCTCCACACGCGTACCTCGAAGAACTCGATCGGACGGGTCACACCTCTCCCATCCCCGCAGAGCTCATGGAAGGGATCTACAGCGGCTATGAACACCGGAAGCAACGCGCCGACCGCATCGATTTCGAGGACATGCTGGCGTTGGCGGTCCAGCTCTATCGGGACTCGCCCAAGGCGGCCGCTGCGG
>DATDJD010000297.1:0-11225 GCA_036520695.1 Actinomycetota bacterium | reverse complement strand
CGGGTCACGAAGGCGAAGCGAACGCCGACCACCGAGCGCAGCTGGGCGGCGCGAGCGGCGTCGGCCGCGCCCGGTCGTTCCCCGGCGAGGACGATTCCCTCGGCGTCGGCTTCCATGAGGGCGGCGAGCGCCTCGTCGATGTCCGGATCGACGCCGCCCGAGAGCACACGCTCCTCATCACCGGGTGCACACAGCACGTGCGTCGCCACGTCGTGCAAGCGGGTACGCCGGGGGTGCAGGACCCAGATCTTCGCGCCCCTGCTCGCGGCCTTGCGGAGACGCAGATGCAGGATCGGCACCTCCTGCTCGGCGTCCAGGCCCACGATCAGGATCGCCTTCGCGGTTTCGATGTCCTTGTAGGTGACGCCCATCGGCGCCCCGGCGGCGACGCGTTCGACCAGCTGGGAGCCACCGGCACGCCGGTGGTCGAGGTCGTTGCTGCGGAAGACGGTACGCGCGAGCTTCGACAGCGCGTAGTAGTCCTCATCCATGAGGCGCCCGCCGGTGAGGAACGCGACGCGCTTGCCCTCGGTCCACTCCGCGATGCGGGTGAGCACCTCGCCGAAGGACGCGGGCTCGAGGCCGTGGTCCCGGATCAGCGGCGTCGTGATGCGATCGGGTGCGTCGGGGAACCGGAACGCGAACCGTCCTTTGTCGCAGGCCCACGCGTCGTTCACGTCGTAGTTGTCTCGCGCGAGTTGGCGAACGACCTCACCGCGGCGGACGTCGACCTTGAGGTTGCAGCCGGCGCTGCAGTGCGGACACACGGTGTCGACGCTCGAGAGGTCGAACGGACGCGCGACGAACCGGTACGGCTCGGCGGTCAACGCTCCCACGGGGCAGATCTGGATCGTGTTCCCGCTGAACGGCGAGGTGAAGTCCTCGCCCGCCGAGATAGCGACGCGCTCACTCGGCCCGCGGTCGAACAGTTCGATGAATCGGTCCCCCGAGATCTGATCGCAGAACCGGGTGCATCGCGCGCACAGCACGCACCGTTCACGGTCCAGGTTCACCAACGGGGAGAGTGGTATCGGCTTCTCGAACGTGCGCTTCGCTTCGGTGAACCGGCTGTCACCGGGTCCGTAGGCCAGCGCCTGGTCCTGCAGTGGACACTCGCCCCCCCGATCGCAGATGGGACAGTCGAGCGGGTGGTTCAGCAGGAGGAACTCCAGGTTGGCGACCTGGGCGCCGTGCACCGTGTCGTCGGTGTTCTGGGTGCGCACGACCATGCCGGGGGCGACCGTGACCGTGCACGACGTCGCGAGCTTGGGCTGCCCTTCGATCTGCACGTAGCACTGGCGACATGCGCCCGCCGGTTCCAGCAGGGGGTGGTCGCAGAACCTCGGGATCTCGATGCCGAGCTGTTCGGCAGCCCGGATGATGAGGGTGCCTGCGGGCACGGTCACTTCCTTCCCGTCGATCGTGAGGGTCACCGTCGGCACGGACTCAGGCACCGAGCACCGCCTCCTCGACCGCGGGCTCGGGCTTCAAGGGGCATCGCCCCAGGCGCACGTGCTCCTCGTACTCATCGCCGAAGTGCTTGAGGCTGGAGTTGATCACCGACGCGGTGCCGTCGGCGAGCGCACAGAACGCGCGGAACATGATGTTGGTCCCCATGTCGTGCATCACGGGGATGTCGCCTTCGCGCCCGTAGCCGTTCTCGAGGCGGTTGAGGACTCGCGTCGCCCACCAGCTTCCTTCGCGGCACGGCGTGCACTTGCCGCACGACTCCACCGCGTAGAACCTCACCATGCGCTCGGCGGCGGCGACGACGCAGTCGGTCTCGTCCATCACCATGATCGCGCCCGTGCCCAGCAGCGAGCCGGCCTCGGCGATCGACTCGTAGTCCAGGTGCACGTCGATGTGCTCCGCGGTGAGCAGCGGCGTGGACGATCCGCCGGGGGTGAACGCCTTCAGCGAATGACCGCCCAGAACGCCGCCACCGATCTCGTCGAGCAACACCCGGAAGGGCGTGCCCATGGGCAACTCGTAGTTGCCGGGGCGCTCCACCTTGCCGCTGATCGTGAACATCTTGGTGCCGGGCGACTTCTCCGTGCCCTGCTCGCGGAACCAGTCGGCGCCGCGAGCCACGATGTCGGGCACGTTCATGAGGGTCTCGACGTTGTTGATCACGGTCGGTGAGGCGTACAGGCCCTCGACGGCCGGGAACGGTGGACGCAGTCGGGGCTGGCCGCGCAGCCCTTCCAGCGAGTTGAGCAGCGCCGTCTCCTCGCCGCATATGTAAGCGCCCGCGCCGCGATGCAACACGATGTCAAGGTCGTAGTCGCTGCCGGCGATGCCGGTGCCCAGGTAGCCACCAGCGTAGGCCTCATCGAGCGCCCGCTGCAGCACCAGCGACTGCCACAGGTACTCCCCACGGATGTAGATGAACGCCGTATGGCATCCGATCGCCTTCGCCGCGATCACGGTGCCCTCGATCAAGCGATGCGGGTCGCGCTCCACCAATTCTCGGTTGTTGCAGGTGCCCGGTTCGGATTCGTCGTAGTTGACCGTGACGTAGGTCGGCTTGCCGGTGTCCTGCGGCACGAACGACCACTTCATGCCCGTGGGGAAACCGGCGCCGCCACGGCCTCGCAACCCCGAATCCTTCACCACCTGGATCAGGTCGGCGGTACCCATCGCCATCGCAGCACGCAGGCCTGCGTACCCGCCCTTGGCGACGTACCCCTGGAGCCCGACCACGGACGGGTCGTTCCAATCGCGGGTGAGGCGTCGTTCGAACTCGACCATCATCCGGCCTCGCCTTCGAGTCCGGCGAGCACGCGCGACGCGTGACGGAAACTCTCCATCGAAGGCCCCCGAGACGGCGAGGGGACACCGCCGGCCCGAAGCTCTGCGATCAACTCGCGCATCCGCTCGGGCGAGACGCCGTCGTGGTTCGCGAAGTCGATCTGCACCGCGGGCGCGAAGTCGCACACCCCGAGGCATTCCTCTTCGTGCACGCTGAACAAGCCGTCGTCGCTGACCTCGTGGCCTTGATCGACGCCGGCAGCATCCTGCGCCGCCGCGAACACGTCCTTGGCGCCGCGGAGCATGCAGGACAGGTTCGTGCACACGTTGACCAGGTGCTCGCCCGTGGGGTGCATCCGGTACATCGAGTAGAAGGTGGCGACCGCCTCGACCTCGGCCGTCGTGATGTCGAGCAGGCCGCCGACCTCCTGCAAGGCCTCCCGGGAAAGGTAACCCTGATGCGATTGAGCGAGGTAGAGCAACGGCATGATCGCGGAGCGCTCGTGACCCTGCGGGTAGCGGGCGATGATGGCCGAAGCCTCATCTGAGACGGAGCCCTCGAAGATCGCCATCAGCGGTCGGTCCCCCCCATCACGGGATCGATCGAGGCGATCGCGGCGATCGCATCGGCGATGAGCGCACCCTCGACCATGTCGGGCGTGGCCTGCAGGTTCACGAACGATGGGTCGCGGATCTTCACGCGGTAGGGGCGATGCTCCCCGTTCGACACCACGTAGAAGCCGAGCTCGCCGCGAGGGGATTCCACCGCTTGGTAGACCTCGCCGGGCGGCACCTGGACGCCCTGGGTCACCATCTTGAAGTGGTGGATCAGCGCCTCCATCGACTCTTCCATGATGTGGTGCAGGTACGCCGGGTCGTTCCCGATCCCGTCGGGGCCGACCGACAACTTCGCGGGCCAGGCGATCTTCGGATCCTCGATCATCACCGGGCCGGGGTCCTCGAGGCGTTCGAGACACTGCGCGATGATCTTCATCGACTCGCGCATCTCGTCGAGTCGGATCCGGTAGCGGGCGTACGCGTCTCCCTCGGTTCGGGTGATCACGTCGAAGTCGTAGGTCTCGTAACCGCAGTAGGGCATGTCCTTGCGCAGGTCGGCCGGGACCCCGGCGGCACGCAGGACCGGCCCGGTCACGCCCAGTTCCAACGCCCGGTCGGCCCCCAAGACGCCGACCCCGACGTTGCGTTCGAGCCAGATGGGGTTGTCGTTGAGGATCCGCTCGTAGTCATCGATGCGCGAGGGCATCTCGTCGAGGAAGGCACGCATCTTGGTGATGCCGATGTCCGGCACGTCCATGATCACGCCGCCGATGCGGATGTACGCGTGGTTCATGCGCAGCCCGGTGACCTCCTCGAACACGTCCATCAGGATCTCGCGCTCTCGGAAGCCGTAGAGCATGACGCTGACCGCGCCCAGTTCCAGCCCGGCGGTCGCGAGCCACACCAGGTGCGAGCTGATGCGGTTGAGTTCGTTCATCAGCACCCGGATCACCTGGGCGCGCGGCGGTGCCTCGACACCCAGGAGTTTCTCGACCGCGAGGCAGTAGCCGAGCTCGTTGAAGAAGGGCGAGAGGTAGTCGGCGCGCGTGACGTACGTGACGCCCTGCATCCACGTGCGGTACTCGGTGTTCTTCTCGATCCCCGTGTGCAGGTAGCCGATGATCGGCTTGCAGGTGATGACGGTCTCGCCATCCAGTTCCAGGAGCAGCCGCAGCACCCCGTGGGTAGAGGGGTGCTGAGGCCCCATGTTGATGATCATCGTCTCTTGCCGCACCTCGGTGCCTCCTGAGGTCGCCATGGCTCAGGTCGCGGTCCGGGTGTCGACGGGAGGGATGAAGGCACCGTGGTAGCGGGTGTTGACCCCGCCCAGTTCCTCGGTCTTCAGCAGCGGATGGCCTTCCCATCCTTCGGGAAGCAGGATCCTGGTCAGGTCCGGGTGTCCGTCGAAAACGATCCCGTAGAAATCGAACACCTCCCGCTCGTGCCAGTTCGCCGTGGGGAACATGTCGGTCACGGAGGTCACGTGCGCGTCGCCTTCGGCGAGGCCCACCTTCACCCGGGCGCGGTGGTCGTGCTCGATCGAACGCAGGTCGTAGACGACCCAGAACCGTGGGTCCGTGCCGGGCCAGTCGGTGGCGGTGAGGCTGGACAGGAACCCGAACGAAAGCTCGTCGTCGTCGCGCAGCCAGGCCAACGAGTCGAGCAGGTCGTCTCGATCGACCAGCACGGTGACCTCGCCTCGCGCCTCGATCGTGTCGGGGAACCGAGCCCGCAGACGCTCGGCCATCGCCTGTGACCTCACTTGAACGGCTCCGTGGTGCGCACCTTCTCCTGCAAGGTCAAGATCCCGTGCATCAGCATCTCGGGCTTGGGGGGACACCCGGGCACGTACACGTCGACGGGCACGATCGTGTCCACGCCTTGGACGATGGCGTAGTTCGTGAACATGCCGCCGGCGCTCGCGCACACCCCCATCGAGATGACCCACCGAGGCTCGGGCATCTGGTCGTAGATGCGCCGCAGGACCGGCGCCATCTTCTGCGACACCCGGCCCGCCACGATCATGAGGTCGGCTTGGCGAGGGGACGCCCGGAATAGTTCCATGCCCCACCGGGAGAGGTCGTACTTGCCCGCACCGGTCGACATCATCTCGATGGCGCAACACGCCAGTCCGAACGTCGCGGGCCACATCGATTGCTTCCGCGCCCAGCCCACCGCCCGGTCCAACGACGTCAGCAGGACGCCGCGCTCGATCTCGTCTTCGATCTCCTCAGGGGTCTTGCCCAGGTGGACACCGTCGAGCCGCTCAACGGGCACCGGCCACCTCCGCATGCTCGGTTTCCTCGGTCGACGTTTCCTGCCGCGCTATGGCGACCGACTCGACCGGGGTCACCGTCTCGGCCCAATCCAGCCCGCCCTTGCGCCACACATAGACGTAGGCCACGAACACCAACCCGATGAAGACCGCCATCTCCACCAGCCCGAACAACCCCAGACGTCGGAACGACACGGCCCACGGGAAGAGGAAGATCGTCTCGATGTCGAAGATGATGAACAGCATCGCCACCACGTAGAACTTGACGCTGAACTTCTCGCCTTTCGGCAACCGGACGGGGTCGTTGCCGCACTCGTAGGCGGAGAGCTTGACGGGGTTCGGGCGGTTCGGGCGGAACCACCGAGACACGATCATGGACACGACGCCGAACACGACCGCGAGCACGGCCATCGCCACGATCGGCAGGTAGTCGATCAGCACGGGCGAATCCTACCCATCATGAGGCGCGGGCGATCCGTTCGAGGACGGCGAACAAACGGTCCTGCGCGTCGCCGTCCTTGCCGTCGGTGAGGTTGGCCATGAGGCGCATCGCGAACCCCATGACCTTGGGGTTGGGCAGCAGGACGCGAGTCGCCGCGCCCATGATCTTGGGACGTCCGATGATCTTGGCGAACCCGCGGCCGATGCGGAAGTAGTCGCCGTAGCGCTCGCGCAAGACGGCCGGGTACATCATCGCGATGCCGGGCCGGTCCTTCACCAACGCCTCATCGATGAGTTCGGCGGCGATCTCGGCTGTCTCCATCGCGTAGGCGATGCCCTCTCCGTTGAACGGGTTCACGGCGCCGGCGGCATCGCCGATCAAGAGCATGCCGGGTACGACCTGGGGAACCCGGTTCAAGCTCATCGGCAACGGGCCTGAGAGCACCCGCCCTTCCGCGGTCTCCTCCGAGATCTTCCACTCAGCGGGCAGCATGCTCGCGAACGCGTTGAACAACCGTTGGGCAGAGATCTGCTTGAAATCCTTGAAGGTGTTCAACAGCCCGGCACCCAGGTTGATCTGGCCTCCCGCGACTGGGAACAGCCAACCGTAGCCGGGCAACAACAGGTCGCCTTCCCACAGGTCGAGCCACGACTCGAACCACGGGCCGGGGTGATAGTCGGTGCGGTAGTAGCGGCGCGCCGCGATGCCGAGCGGCCTGGAGTCGTCACGCTTGATCCCCGCGGGCTTGGCGAAGCGGCTCGCGGCGCCGTCGGATGCGATCACGAACCGCGCACGGATCTCGCTGGGCTCGGCGTCCTTGTCCTCGGCAGGGCGAACCTTCGCGCCCACGACCCAGCCGTTGTCGAAGATCGGCTCGACGGCGTCGGTCCGCTCCATCAGCCGTGCGCCGGCTTTCTGGGCGCGTTCGATGAGAAACGAGTCGAACTCGGCGCGGGGCATGACCAGCCCGTAACCCGGCCACGACGAGAGCTCGGGCCAGGGAAGCTCGATCGTTGCTCGCCTCGAGTAGACCCGCAGGCCTTTGACCCGCTCGAACCGAGGATCGTCGGTGTCGATGCCCATGCGCAGGATGGCGGCGACGCTACGCGGCGTCAGGCCATCGCCACAGACCTTCTCGCGAGGGAAGCTCGCTTTGTCGACGACGGTGACGTCGATGCCCTGTCGGGCGAGGTGGTACCCAGCCGCGGCTCCGCCGGGCCCACCGCCCACCACCAGCACATCGGTATCGATCCGCTGTGCGCTCACGCGCTCCCCCTCAGCCGGGCGGCTCGTCGCTCCCACGGCCGCCGATCGGAAACCTTTGTGAAAAGTTTCACAAAGTGAGGCTACCGCATCACCCTCGAACGTGCCGAGGCTACGACGGGTCCCCCATGAGGCGCAAACCGTAGGTCAGCGGTGATCCCATGCGTCCACTCGCGAAGGAGCCACCCGCAGGAAGCCGAGGCTGACGACCTCACGCGTCAATCGCTCGAACGAATCGCCGCCCAACATCGACCGGTACTTCTCGTGCCAGGCCGACATAGGCCCCCGCAGGTCCGGATGCTCGGCCGGGAACATCTCCGCGACACCCTCGATCCGGACACCCGCCAGCTCCGTCCAGTCACGGCCGCGGTCGATCACGATCGAGACCCGAGGATCTCGCAGCACGTGCTCCCACGTGCTGTCGCCCGCCCTCGTCGAGACCCACACCTCTTCGTCGAGCCAGACGAACCAGCGCACCGCCACGTACGGACCTCCGTCCGGGCGCACCGTGCCAACCCGGCATGCCGGCTGGTCGCGGAACATCCGGCGCAGCACATCGAGATCGTCGCTCATGCCATCGCCACCGAGCCCGCCATGCCGTCGAGCACCCTCGCGGCTCCGGGGTCGATCGGTGCTTGCCCCAGTGCGCCCCTCGCGCGCTCCACGAGACCGTTCACCTCATCCACGGTCACGCCGGAGGCGGCGTCGTCGTCGTGCAGGTCGTCACGAAGCTGGAAGGCCTCGCCCAGGGCGCGCCCGTATCGCCCCAGCGCCCCTCGAACCTCTGCCCCACCGTCGGCGAAGGCGGCGCCGACCAGCAGCGGGCCTTCCACGGTGTAGGCGCCGCCCTTCAAGCGCGCCACCTCACGAGCTCGTGCCGGCTCGGCCCCGCGGCCCGCGACGTCGAGGAACTGACCTACCGCCGTCTCGATCCGCATCCGGTGATAGACGTCGAGTGCCCGTTCCAGGGCTGCGGGCTCGAACCCGCTCTCCAGCAGCAGCCGGTCCGCGAGCACCGCCGCCAGGTCGCCCACCACGACTGCCGCCGAGGTCCCGAAGGTCTGCGGATCGATCGACGGGGCCAGGATGGGGGCAGATCCCGCCATCTTCGGGCCCGTCGTGGGCGCTCCACGTCGTTCTGCGGTGTGGTCGAGCAGATCGTCGTGCACCAACGCCATCGTGTGCAGCAGCTCCATGGCGGCCGACGCTCGAACGATGGGCTCACCGTCGGGACCACCCGCGGCCCGGAACCCCCAGTAGCAGAAGGCGGGACGCAACCGTTTCCCGCCGGCCTGCAGCAGACGCTGGATCTCGTCCGCCATGGCGCGACCGCCCTCGCCGGCCGCCTCCATCTCGAGAGCGCATCCCTGGAGGAAGGATGCGAGCACGCGGTCGACCCGTTCGGTCAACGCCTCCATCTCGACCCCTGCCTGCAGGGCGGGCTCCGTCGTCATGGTGCGCAGTATCTCGCACGGGGGTGATGGGCTGGTTCACCTATCATGGCGGGCGAGCCTTCCATGACCTCCATGACCCGTTTCTCGAAACTCGCCGTGGCGACGGCCATCACCACGGTCGCGCTCTTCAGCGTCGGCGGGCTGGTGCGTGGCAGCGGGTCCGGGCTCGGGTGTTCTACCTGGCCCCAATGCGACCCGGGCCAGCTCTTCCCGTCCGGCACGATCCACTCGCTGATCGAGTTCTCGCATCGAGCGCTCGCGTTCGTCGTCATCGTGCTCACGGCGCTCTGCGGGATCGTTGCCATCAGGTCACACCGGGACGAGCGGCGCATCCTGTGGCCGGCCGTGCTCTCGTTCCCACTGGTGCTGAGCCAGGCGGTCCTGGGCGGCATCGTGGTCGCGACGGAGCTCAACCCCTGGTGGGTCACCGCACACTTCGTCATGGCGCTGGCCCTGATCGCCGACGTGACGTACCTGGCGGCTGCTTCGATCCCGCTCTCGGCCTCAGCCGGCGTCCCGTCTTCCGACCGGGCACGGTTCGCTCGGCTGACCCTGGTCACGACCGGGTTGATCGGTGCCCTGCTGTTGGTGGGGACGTTCGTGCGGGCCAGCAACGCGCAACTGGTGTTCACCGACTGGCCGCTGATGGACGGCCGGTTGATCCCTTCCTTCGACGCTGAGGGCGCCATCGCCATGTTCGCCCACCGGCTGCTGGCGCTCGCAGGGTTCTCGTTCGTCCTGTGGACGATGGTGCGGGCAAGGACGGCGACCCATCGGTCGCGTCCCCTCGTGATCCTGTCCACGGTGACCTTCCTGCTCTTCGTGGCCCAGATCCTGTCGGGCGCCGCCAACGTGATCACCAAGCTCAAGCCGTGGGCGGTCGTGGTCCACGTGGCGCTCTCGGTGCTGATCTGGGCGAGCCTGGTGGCGCTGGCGACCGTTGCCGGACGCCTCCGAGGGATCTCGGACGTCGGTGGGCAGTTCGATGGCGCCCCAGGGTCTGACACGTCGTCGCTCGCCGGCGCGTCGACGGGCCCCGGCGACGACCCCGCGGCCGAACCCTCCCTGCGCGACACGATCAGGGCCTACGTCCAGCTGACGAAGCCCCGCATCATCGTCCTGCTGCTCATCACGACCGTGCCCGCGATGGTTCTCGCGGAGCGAGGCTTGCCATCGCTCTGGCTCATGGCCGCGACGCTCATCGGCGGCACGATCGCGGCAGGTTCGGCCAACAGCATCAATATGTACCTGGACCGCGACATCGACCAAGTCATGAAGCGCACCAGAGGGCGCCCGCTCCCCGCCCACCTGGTGAGCCCGCAACAGGCGCTCACGTTCGGCTTCTGGCTGGGCGCGTTCTCGTTCCTGTTCCTGGGCGCCACGGTGAATATGCTCGCGGCCACGCTGTCACTGGCGGCGATCGCCTTCTACGTATTCGTGTACACGATGTGGCTCAAGCGCTCGACCACGCAGAACATCGTGATCGGCGGGGCGGCCGGGGCGGCGCCGGCATTGATCGGGTGGGCCGCCGTCACCGGTTCGCTGGCCCTGCCCGCCTGGATCATGTTCGCGATCGTGTTCGTGTGGACCCCGCCGCACTTCTGGGCGTTGGCGCTGCGGTTCCAAGGCGACTACGCGGCGGCAGGCGTGCCGATGCTGCCGGTGGTCAAGGGCGACGACGAAACACGCCGGCAGATCTTCCTGTACTCGCTGGTGCTCTTCGGAACGACGCTCCTGTTGGCACCCGTCGCCGATCTGGGTGCGATCTACGTCTCGACTGCCGTGGTCCTCGGCGGGCTGTTCGTGTATCGGGCGCTCGTCCTGTGGCGCCGGCCCGATCCCGACCGTGGTTGGCGGCTGTTCACCTACTCGATCCTGTACCTGGCCGCGTTGTTCGGCGCCGTCGCCCTGGACGCCCTGATCCCCCGGTCCGGCTAGCTCGTCGGGGCTTCAGTCAGCAGTTCGTCGATCAGACCAGTCAGTTCGGCCTCGTTCGTCTCGCCGTACACCGCGTAGCGGATCGTGTGGGTACCGTCGACGAGGAAGGTGACCGGTACGAACGGGAAGTCGAGCAACGCCGCGGTCCTTCCGTCCGGGTCGTAGATGCTGGGGTAGGTCACGTCGTGGTCGTCGATCCACCGTTGCGCCAACGCGAGGGTGTCGGTGTAGTTGATCCCGACGAAATTGACCCCCTCATCCGCGTAGCGTTCGTGGAGGGCCTGCAGGGCAGGCTGTTCCCGCTTGCACGGATCGCACCATGAAGCCCACACGTTGATGACGTTGACCTCTCCGTCGAGCGCGTCGGTCGGCAGCGGATCACCAGCCACGGTGGTGTCGACCGTGGCGAACGACGGGAGCGGTTCATCGATCTGGGCGACACCGCCCTCGACACGCGGGTCGCTTCCGGAGCATGTCGTTGCGATCGCGATCGCGACGCCCCCGACCAACAGCACGCCGCTCCACCACAGAGATCTCACGGGTT
>DATDJD010000296.1:0-3185 GCA_036520695.1 Actinomycetota bacterium | reverse complement strand
TTCCCGGCCGTCGTCCAAGTGCTCGGATGGGACGAGGCGTTCATGGCGGTGGAGACCGACGATCCCGAGGCGCTTGCACGCGATGTCCAGCGCGCCGTGCTGGATCGCACCGAACTCTGGTGTTCGATCGGTGTCGGCGATTCGAAACATCGAGCCAAGCTCGCGAGTGCGTTCGCGAAGCGGCGCGGTGTGTTCCGACTGACCGTCGCCGAGTGGCACGAGGTGATGGGTGCGCGACCCGTGGACGCGCTGTGGGGCGTGGGCGGCAAGACCGCAGCCAAGCTCAACGAACTCGGCATCCACACCGTCGACGAGCTGGCGACCGCCGACGACGAGATACTCGCGGCGCGGTTCGGACCCAACACCGGACCGTGGATCCGGAGCATGGGCACCGGCGAGGACGACGGGCAGGTCAGCGCCGAACCGCACGTGCCCCGCGGCCAGAGCCGCGAACGAACGTTCCAGGTGGACCTGACCGATGGCGCCGAGATCCGTCGCGAGACCGAGCGCCTCACACGGGAACTGGTCGAGGACCTGCCCGACGGCAGGATCGTGATGCGGGTGACGGTGAAGGTGCGGTTCGCGCCGTTCTTCACCTCGACCCACCAGCGGAAGCTTCCCGAACCCACGGTCGACCCCGACGCGATCGTCGAGGGCTCACTCGCGACGCTCGACCTGTTCGATCTGGACCGTCCCGTGCGGCTCCTGGGCGTCCGCGCCGAATTCACCCCACTACCGGGATAACTCAGATCACGTACGCGCAGCCGTCCCAGAGCGCATCGACACGGCGTCGGAGCCGCCCATGCACCTCCAGGGTCAGCGTCTTGGGCAAGCGCATCGCCCGGGGCACGAACACCAGGAAGCCTCGCACCTGGATGCGGCGCCATTCCAGCGCATCGGGTGGCGGCTCGGTGGTGGTCTCCAACATCGTCAACCCCCAGATGGAGCTGCCGAACCGACGCGCGCGGATGAACAGCAGCCCTCCGTGCTCCCGGATGTACGAACGTGCTTCGGGGGTGGCCTCGATCCGCATACGTCCATCTTCGGCAACGACTTGAGCCCCGACACGCGCGGCGGTCGTTCGTCACGGGAACGTCAGACGGTAGACTCGGCGCGCACCACGCCCAACAGGAGGAAGCCCGTGCGTCGTGTCCTGCTCACCCTTTCCCTCGCAACGCTCTTGCCATTGGCGGCGTGCGCCGACGATGGCTCCGGCTCGTCCGACGGGTCCGCGCCGGCCACGGCCGACGAGTTGAACGGTCGCTCGTTCGTTTCGACAGAGGTCATCGGTCGCGATCTGGTAGCGAACACCCAAGTGCGCATCTCGTTCGAGGACGACCGGTTGAGCGCCTCAGCGGGATGCAACACGATCAGTGCTGGGTACACGATCGACGAGGGCTCACTGACGTTGGACGGCCAACCTGCCTCGACGATGATGGGCTGCCTGGACGACGTAGCGACCCAAGACGGGTGGCTCACCAGCTTCTTGTCAGATGGACCCGAGGCAGAGCTGGATGGTGACACGCTCACGCTCACCGGTGGAGAGGTCACGATGACGATGCTCGACGAGACGGTGGCCGACCCGGCCAAGCCGCTGACCGGTACCGCATGGACCCTCGACACGATCGTCGAGGGCGACGCCGCGTCCAGCGTCCCGGCCGGCGTGGACCCGCCCACCCTGACGATCACCGATGCAGGCGAAGCCACGGTGTTCGCGGGCTGCAACCAAGGAGGGTCATCGGTCGAGGTCGCCGACACCACGCTGACGTTCGGACCGATGCGCATGACCAAGATGGCGTGCGAGGGCGACGCCACACAGGTGGAGAACTCGGTCGTGGCGGTGCTCGACGGTGAAGTGGCCTACACGATCGAAGGCTCGCATCTCACGCTCACCAACGGCGACCAAGGCTTGGTCTACCGAGCCGGCTGACCCCCAGGCCTGTTCGCCAGGGCGTCACGGATGTCGGTGAGCAACTCGAGCTCGGTCGGGCCAGCTTCCTTCGTCTCGCGGAACCGGTTGTATGCCTTCACGACCAGGAACAGCACGAACGCCACGATCACGAAGTTGACGACCGCGGTGAGGAACGCGCCGTAGGGGATGACGGCTTCCTTTCCTCGGTGGACCGCCAGTTGATCGAAGGTCACGTCGCCGCCGAACACGAAGCCGATCGCACCCAGCACCACGTCGGTGAACGACGTCACCACGGCCGTGAACGCGACTCCGAGCACGAACGCGACGGCGAGGTCCACCAGGTTCCCCCGGGCGATGAACTCTTTGAACTCCTTGATCACGGTGTGAACTCCTTCGTCGTAGGTCGGGCTAGCCCGTGGCCGTCAGCTGACGCGGCGTTGGGCGTTGCCGGCGATCTTGCTGGCCACCGTGCGCGGGATGAACCGGGTGCCCAGCGCGAACAGCCGGCTGGTGGTGCCGGTCACCAGGTACGGCGTGCCTTTCTTCATCGCGGCATACCCCGCGTCCACGACCGACTCCGCCGAGTCCAGTCCCGATCGGATCAGCGCCGAATCGGCCATGGATGCTCGTGTCTGGAACCCGGTCGCCGTGGGACCCGGACAGAGCGTGGTGACGGTGACGCCCGTGCCCTTCAGTTCCTCGTGCAACGCGAGGCCGAGCGACAACACGTAGGCCTTGGTCGCGGCGTAGGCAGCCGTCATCGGCGCCGCGCTGAACGAGCCGACGGAGCCCAGCAGCACCACGCGTCCCCAGCCGCGCTCGAGCATGCCGGGCAGGCACGCGCGAGCGAGTTCGGTCATCGCCACCACGTTGACCATGAGCATCTTCGAGGTGATGCCGGGATCGGCGTCGGCGAACGGTCCGTAGGTAGAGAAGCCCGCGTTGTTCACCAGGGCGTCGACGTGCAGTTCCTGCGCGTGCAGCGACGACATCAGGGTCGCCGCCGCGTCCGGCTCGGCGAGGTCGTGAGCGATCACCGTGGCGTGCACGTGGCTTCGGGACCGGATGCGCTCGGCGATGCGTTCCATGGGCTCGGCACTTCGTGCCACCAAGACGACGTCGAATCCGTCGGCGGCGAACCGTTCGGCGAAGAGCTCCCCGAACCCGCTGGAGGCCCCGGTGACCAAGGCGGTCCGGCGGGCGGTCGTGGTCGGCGGAGCCTGAGCGTCGGTCATCCGGTCGTGTCCTCCTCAGGCGTGAACACGCGTTCCAT
>DATDJD010000295.1:0-2001 GCA_036520695.1 Actinomycetota bacterium | reverse complement strand
CCTGCAGGACGTTCGGGGGATCAGCGACACTGAGATCCGTTCGATCATGCAAGCCCGTTCGGAGCGAGCGTTCACCGACGTGGAGGACTTCATGCGGCGAACCACGGTCAGCCGCCCGGTCACCGAAGGACTCGCGCACGCTGGGGCGTTCGACTCGCTGGCGCCTCATCGTCGCCAGCACCTGTACGCCGCCATGACCTCCGAGGTCGTGCGGGAAGGCGAACAGCTCACGCTAGGTGATGGTCGGGGGCAAGCCCCGACCTACGACGGGGGGTTCGAGTTCAAGGATTACGCCGACGCCGAGGTGGTTCGTGCCGAGCTCGAGGTGCTGGGTATGGACGCATCCCGCCACATCGTGAGCTTCTTCGAGCCGCTGCTCGCCGATCTGGGTGTGACGCGGGCGAAAGACCTGCGCCGCGTTCGCGGTGGCACCCGAGTGATGGTGGCCGGGGTCAAGGTCGCCTCGCAGACCCCGGCGATCCGCAGTGGCCAGCGCATCATCTTCCTGACGTTGGACGATGCCACCGGACCCGTGGAGGTCACGGTGTTCCAGTCGGTGCAGCCCAAGGTCGTGAAGACGGTCTTCCACGGATACGCGCTGGCGGTGGTGGGTGAGTTGCGCCGCACCGGTGTCGGTGGGATCAGCGTGGTGGCCGAGGACGTGTGGGACCTGTCGGCGCTGCACCGCGCTCGAGCCGAAGGCAGGTTGCGGGAAGCCGTCACGAACCAGGTCGCCGACCCACACGCCGGCACGGGCCCACGCACCCTGTGGCACGCGAGCCCCGGCTCCGCAGGATGACAGAGCCCGCAGGATGAAGGAGAGATGATGGGTCGGTGACCACCCCTCGCGAACCGATCCTGCACGTCGACATGGACGCCTTCTACGCCTCCGTCGAGTCGCAGAAGGATCCCTCGCTCAAAGGCAAACCGGTGATCGTGGGCGGATTGGGAGGACGCGGAGTGGTGTCCTCGGCGTCCTACGAGGCGCGAGCGTTCGGCGTCAGATCCGCTATGCCCACCGTGCGGGCCCGCCGCCTCTGTCCCGACGGGATCTTCGTTCCGCCGGACTTCACCGCCTATCAGGCACATTCCAACCGGTTCCGCGAGGTGCTGTTGTCCTTCACGCCCCTGGTGGAGCCGTTGTCGCTGGACGAGGCGTTCCTGGACGTGTCGGGGGCGACCCGCCTGTTCGGCGAACCGGCCGAGATCGCTCGAAGGATCCGGGTCACCGTGGCACGAGAGGTGGGAGTCACGTGCTCGGCGGGCGTAGCGCCGACCAAGTTCGTTGCCAAGATCGCGTCCGACCTGTGCAAGCCCGACGGGATGCAGGTCGTCGCCGACGGCGAGGTGAGTGCGTTCCTGGAGCCGCTCCCGGTCGGCAGGCTCTGGGGCGTGGGGGAGAAGACCGGTGCGACCTTGGGCCGGCTGGGGGTTCGCACGATCGGTGATCTGGGTCGAACGCCTGAACCCATACTGGCGAGGCTGCTGGGCGATCAGAACGCCCAGCACCTGTTCCAGCTGGCGCACGGCGTGGACGAACGCGACGTGGTGGCCTACGAAGCCCCGAGATCGGTCAGCAACGAGGAGACCTTCGAACACGACTTGGACGATGACCACCAGATCCTGCGTGAGCTGCTGGCACTGTCGGGCCGGGTCGCCTCACGGTTGCGGGCCGACGGCTATCGCACCCGGACCGTGACCATGAAGGTTCGCTTGGCCACGTTCACCACACTGACCCGCTCCAAGACGTTGCCCGATGCGACCGACGTCGGCGCAGATCTCTATCGCACCGTGAGTGAGCTGTACCGCGCCTTGCCGGGTGAACGGCGACGTATCCGCCTGCTGGGCGTGGCTGCGACCGGCCTGGTGCAAGCCGGCAGCGAACAGTTGGCACTGCTCCGAGGCGAACGATGGTCCGACGTGGAGCGGGCTGTCGATCGCATCGAGAACCGGTTCGGAAAGGGTGCGGCCCAACCAGCATCGCTGCTGGACCGCGAACGG
>DATDJD010000294.1:0-13497 GCA_036520695.1 Actinomycetota bacterium | reverse complement strand
GTCGAATCACCCCGATGGGCTCCTTCGAACGATTATCGGCGAGTCCGAGCGTAGGTGTAGTTCCCGCGGATGGGGGTTCCCGGCTGACTCGAAGGAACTACGCAGTCTCGGGGACGACGCCGGGTGCGGCGACCGCGGTGGGGGTCTCCTCACGGGAAGGCCAGCGGTCCCGGGACTTGGCGGCGAGTTTGAACATGAGGTCCACGGCCTTGGGATCCTCGGTGCCAGGACGAGCCTCGATCACCCCGTCGGCGAGGGCGCGTTGCCACATGTCCACGCCGCGGTCGGTGCGCACGATCGTGAGCGTCCAGCCGTCGGACTGACCGAGACCGCCGAACGAGATGTCGGCGTGCTCGGCGGCGAAGTCCGGGCACCGCAGACATCCTGGCCGAGTGAATCGGTGTGCCTCCTTGAGGGAGTAGGTGTGCTCTTCCCCGGTGTCGGTGTAGAAGAGCAACTTGCCCTTCACGTTGACGCGTGCCAGGTGATCGAGGTCCAGGCCCAGTTCCTTCTGCGCGATCTCGTTCATGAGCCCGTCGTACGTGAAGGTCTTGGAGCACAACAGGCCGAGGGTCCAGGCGATCTTCTTGCGCCACTTGTTGACCCGCCGTGCCTCCATGGCTCCGGTCACGCTGGCCTGACAACTCATGCCCACCAAGGCGAGCTTGGACAGGCCGAGTTCGGCCGCCTTGAGCAAGGCGAGTGGATTCGCCGAGTAGGTGTAGCGAGAGCCCGCGGTCTCCCGAACGCCTTGGGCATCAGTCACCACCGTCGGCTCGGCATCCCAGGGACGCTCCTCGGACAACTTCGAGGTGCACGCTCCGTCGATCTCACCGGAGGCCAGACCCCAGAGCAGGAGGGCGCTCACGACGCCACCGTCCTGACCGGTCATCAGCGACTCGGGGTCGGTGGCACGTGCGAGCACGATCTCCCGATGGTGGCCGATCAGCTCCTCGGGTTTGCGTGCCATGCCGAACAGGGTGGTGTCGATCTCGCCCTCCCAATCACGGAACCGGGGGCACGCGCGGGTGCAGATGTCGCAACCCTTGTCTCCGTGGGAACACTGGTCGGGCCCGCTGTCTTGGAGCTGGACCGGCACGTCGTCCTCGTAGCCGAGCACGTGGAACGGGCAGGCGACGATGCACGCGGTGCATCCCGTACACAGGCCGGTGGCCACGACCTCGTGGTGGAGGTCGTACCACTGCGTCTTGTCGGCCGAGGACGCCATCACGGCCGAGCATATCCGACGCGAACGTCCTCACTCGACGAACCCGTGCTCCTCCCCGTTCGTAGTACCGCCTGATGGACGGCGGGGTGGTTCGACCGAAGAGCACCGTCCGGGAGGGAACGGGAGATGAACACACGGGTGCTGCGGTACGCCGCGATCGTGGTGGTGCTGGCCTTCGCGTCGATCGCGAGCGCCTGTAGCAGCGATGATGGAGGGGATACCACCGATGGTGGCGGCGGTGCCACGCCGGCCGACACGAGCGGGGCCCTGTCGATCACAGCTGAAGACTTCCGGTTCTCACCTTCGTCGCTGACGGTGCCCTCCGGCGAGTCTTCGATCACGGTGACGAACGAGGGTTCGGTGGAACACAGCTTCACGCTGGACGACGACAGCGTCAGCGAAGACATCGAGCCTGGCGACTCGGTCACCGTCACCGTCGACCTCACCGCCGACGCGGGCTTCCATTGCGAGTATCACCCCGACCAGATGACGGGCACGCTGTCGGTCGGCTGACGAGTGGACTAGCCTCGGGCCGAAGACGCGAGGGGGACCGATGCGAGGAACGTGGGTACGGCGCATGAGCGTGGTGGCGATCGTGGTGGTCGTGGGAACGGCCACGGCGTGTAGTGGTGGCGATGACACCTCCGCCGATGGCGGCGACACCGGTGGTGCAGCGGTACCTGAGACCGCGACGTTGAGCATCGCCGACCTGGCGTTCGAGCCCTCGACGTTGCCGATCGCTGCAGGTTCCACCGACATCACGATCACCAACGCCGACACCACCAACCACACGTTCACGCTGGATGACGGGAGCGTGGATCAAGCGGTGGATGCCGGGGAAACCGTGACCGTGACGGTGGAAGGCGACTCGGGCACGTCGATGCCGTTCCATTGCGAGATCCACTCGGCGATGACCGGGACACTGCAGGTGGCCTAGCCCGGTCCCGCGATGGTTCGTCGGGTCCTCAGACGCTGAACGAGTCTCCGCATGCGCATTCGTGGGTGACCTGGGGGTTGCGGATCTTCAGGCCACCCCCCATCAGCGCGTCGTCGAAGTCCAAGGTCGAGCCCTGCAGGATCGGCGCACTGCGTGGGTCGATCAGTACGCGGAACCCATCGGTGGCCGTGACCACGAGGTCATCGGTGGCAGGCTCGGCGTCGAACGCCAGCTCGTAACTGAACCCCGAGCACCCCCCGGCGGTCACTCGGATCCGGAGCGCTGCAGCGGGCGTGCCTTGGCGGTCGGCGAGCTCTCGCGCCTTCCGGGAGGCGGCGTCCGTCACAGCGATGACCGCGGTATCCATGCCCCAAGGATACGTCAGGCGCCCACGAACGCCGCGAAGATGCGGGCGTAGGCTCGTGCGCCTGCGACCAGTTCGCCCACGTCGATGGACTCATCCGCGGTGTGGGCCACCGTCAGCGACCCCGGGCCGAGGATCACCGTGGGGATCACCGCTTGATTGATGTAGAAGCGCGCGTCGGTGATACCCGTGAATCCCACGAAGTCGGGGTCGGCACCGGTTTCGGCACCGACGGCGGCCCGGGTGAGTATCGCGATCGTCGTGTCGGGCGAAGCTTCCGCGGCGTCGGTCCACTCCCGAAGGTCGATGTCGATCTCGACCTCGGGGTGTTCGCGTCGTATATCGTCCACGAGGGTCGAGAACGGGGCGCGAACCTGGTCCGGGTCGGTCTCACCCGGGGAGATCCTCCGGTCGATGTCGACCTGACACCGATCGGGGACGACGTTGGGCGCGCTCCCGCCGCTGATGAGGGCGGCGTTGACCGTGGGCCGGCCCGTCAGGGGATGCTCGGTATCGGGGAGCACCTCAGGCAACCGCAAGAGGAACCGCGACATGGAGGTGATGGCGTTCACGCCGCGGTGGGGTTGTGACCCGTGTGCAGCCTTTCCGAATGCCGTGGCGGTGAACCAGGCCCCCCCGCGTTCGGCCAAACCGATCTGGAGTTCGCTCGGCTCACCCACGATGCACGCGTCCTGTTCCAGGAAGCCACGCTCCCACAAGACCTTCGTCCCGTGGACACCGGCCAACTCCTCGTCGGCTGCCAGATGGAACGTCAGGGTGCCCGCCAGATCGAGGCCCGTTCGCCGCACGGCCGCCGCCGCCGCCAACGCCGCCGCGATCGGGCCTTTCATGTCGGCCGAACCACGCCCTATCAATCGACCGTCGACGATCTCGCCTGCCCAGGGATCGTGGCTCCACGTATCGAGCGAGCCGGCAGGCACGACATCCAGGTGACCGTTCCACGCGAGGGACGGCCCAGTTGGATCCCCGATCGTGCCGACCACGCTCGGTCTGCCTGCGTCGGAACGGACGGTCTGGGGGCCAGCACCCAGGTCGGACAGGATCGCTGTCGCCACCTCGGCCGCTTGGTCCTCGGTGCCGCCGGGATTCTCGCTGGGTGCCGCGATCAGCGCGCGAGCGAACCCGACGACCTCATCGGCGTCGACGGCTGCGGAGGCGGCGTCGGCGGCCGCGGAACGGGCATCGTTCACCTTGGCTCTACCATGGCGCGCGATGGTACACCTCGCGCACCTAGCAGCCGAGCTTCGAGTTGCGCTCGACCCCGATCCCCGGCCTCAACCGGGCCCCGAGGATCGGCTGGCCGCCGTATTGGCGCTGCTGGTGATGGACGGCGAACCTTCCCTGGTGTTCACGGTGCGAGCGGCGGCGTTGTCGCGGCATGCGGGCGAGATCTCGTTCCCGGGAGGGCTGCAGGACCCCGGCGAGACGTTGCAGCAGACAGCCCTCCGTGAAACACATGAGGAGATCGGTGTGGATCCAACGTTGCCCGAAGTCGTGGGCGCTCTTGGCGCGATGCACACATCCGTGACCGGCATCCTGGTGGCACCGTTCGTAGGCGTCGTGGATCGGCTTCCACGACTGACCGTGAGCGAGGCCGAGATCGACGAGGTGCTGCTGCTGCCGGTCGGACGATTGGCGGCCTCGGAGCGTACGGTCGAGTACGAGCGTCCCGGTGGAGGTGTCTGGCGGGGGTTCGCGTACGAGGTGAACGGACATACCGTGTGGGGCGCCACCGGCTGGATGGTGCATATGTTGTTGCAGACGATCAGACAGGAGACGACATGGACGATCCCGTGAATGCCGAACGCGCGCCGGGGATCGTCCCCGCCCCGGTCGTCCCCCCCGACGATGTCCTGCGAGCTCTCCTCGCAGGAGCTCGCACGATCGCAGTGGTGGGTCTCAGTGCCAAACCCGGACGGCCCGCGCTCGACATCGCGGCGTTCCTCCAAGGTCGTGGCTACCGCATCGTGCCGGTGCACCCCCGGGAGAACGAGGTGCTCGGTGAGCGTGTCTACCCGTCGCTGCGGGACATCCCGGACGATGCGGCCATCGACATCGTGGATGTGTTCCGTCGAGCGGGCGAGACGCCTGAGGTTGCCGACGATGCCGTGGCGATCGGGGCCTCGGCTTTCTGGCTCCAGCAGGACATCGTGAACGAGGAAGCCGGACGCATCGCTGCGGACGGCGGTCTCACCGTCATCATGGGTATCTGCATCAGACAGACGATCCTGCGGCTCGACGCCGCTGTACCCGACCGAGAACGAGGAGATCCGATATGACCACCTGGGAATACTTCGTGGCACCGCTCTTGGAGCACAACCCCGGCGAGATCTTGAACACGTTCGGCCAGGACGGCTGGGAGCTGGTCTCGGTGGTTGCCCAGCCGACCCCGTCTGGAGCGACCTCCACCGTCGCCTATCTCAAGCGGCCGGTGGGCTAGCCGGACCGGCGCAGGCGCCGGCCGGCCGCGAACCGCATCCCCAAGCCCACAGCCAATGCGATCGCCGCGGCGATCGCGATCACGTCACGCGCGCTGGGCCCGTCTGAAGGTTCGTCAACCGGCAGCGTCGACGGCGACGCGGTGGCCGCCGACGCCACGGGGGGCGACGCCGACGCGGAGGCGCCGCTTCCAGGCAGGCGCATCGTCCAGATCGAGTCCGCGGTGGCGATGTACAGCATGTCGTCCGGCCCGAGGGCCACATCGGTCACGCCCTGCGGAAAGCTCGCGACCTCCTCGGCGTCCCCGCGGTCTCGTTCGTCGCCTCGGAGTCGCCAGAGCCGGCCGTCGAACGAACCGAAGAACAGATCGCCGTCAACGACGGCGCAGCCGGTGACCGCGATCGTTTCTGGGAACACGACGACCGGCTGGGAGAAGTCGCTGCCGCCGGCGCCCCCGGTCACCCGTGGCCAGCCATAGTTGGCGCCCCCCTCGATCAGGTTCACTTCGTCGTCGATATCGGGGCCATTCTCGGTTTCCCACAGCTCACCGCTCTCGCGGTCGATACACAACCCGAACGAATTGCGATGACCGTAGGACCACACCGGGTTGTCGGCACCGAACGGGTTGTCCGCGGGCACCGTTCCGTCCGGGCGCAGACGGACGATCTTGCCGCCGAGATCGTCGGGATCCTGTGCTCGGTTGGCGTCGTGCGCCTCACCCAGCGAGGCGAAGAGGGTCCCGTCGATGCCGAACACCAGGTCTCCTCCGTTGTGGTAGCCGGCCGCTGAGTCGAGCCCGTCGAGCAACGTCTCGGGTTGGCCGCCGTGGTTGCCCTCCGCGCGCATCCGCACGATCCGGTTGACGCCGTCGACGGCGTCTGACAGGTAGAGATACACCCACGGTTGCGTGGGGAACCTCGGGTCGATCGCGATGCCCAGCAGGCCGCGTTCGGCGTCCGGCACGACGGGAAGGGTGGCGAACGGTGTCGGCAGCAGCGCGCCGTCCTGGACGATCCGCACGTTCCCGGTGTCCTTCTCTGTGAAGAACAAGCGGCCGTCGGGGGAGAAAGCCATGTTGGTGGGGAACGCCAGATCCTCTGCGAAGGGCTGGGGTTGCGCGGTGCTCGCCTCACCGCGAGGCGTACCACTCGCGCCCACGAACATGACCGCCGACACGGTCACCAGCGATCGGACGAATTCGCTGAGCATCGCCTCCGAGCGTACGTGCTGGATGGCAAGATGCAGGCCTGACCGAACGAGCGAAGGAGTGAGCTGCAGATGTTGTCGATCGACCACACCGTGCTGGCGGTTGCGGACCTGGATGAAGCGGGGGAGCGGATCTTCCGCGATCACGGGTTGGCGTCGATCCCCGGTGGCGTGCACCCGGCGTGGGGAACCGCGAACAGGATCATCCCCTTGGGCTCGGTCTACGTCGAGCTGATCTCGGTCGTCGACCCGGACGTGGCGCAACGGTCGGTGTTCGGCCGAGACATCCTGGCGTTCACGGCCGACGGCCGCGACCGCTGGGCGGAGATCTGTGTCGCTGACACCGATGTCGAGGCCACCGCCGCACGATTGGGCATCCAGGTTGGATCGGGTTCTCGCACCACGACCGAAGGACGCGAGATCCGATGGCACGGTGCCGGGTTGGAGGAAGGCGTCCGCGAGCCCTACCTGCCGTTCTTCATCAGCTGGGACGTGCCCGAAGACCTCCTGCCCGGTCGCATGGACGCTGCGCACCGGATCGATGCCCGCGGCATCGAGCGGATCGAAGTGTCGGGCGACCCCGGTCGTCTCGACGAGTGGCTCGGCGGCCAGGGACTGCCGATCGACGTCGTCGCTGAGGGAGATGCGGGGATCCGTTCCGTCACGCTCGAACTCGCGAGCGGCGACACCCTCGAGCTGAGGCCCTAACGGGCCGCTAGCGCCTGAGCGAGATCCTCGATGAGGTCGTCGGGGTGTTCGATGCCCACCGAGAGTCGCACGAGGTCGTCGGGCACCTCGAGTGGTGAGTTGGCGACGCTGGCATGGGTCATCGGCCCCGGCACTTCGATGAGCGATTCAACACCGCCGAGCGATTCCGCGAGCCAGAAGAGCTTCGTTCGTTGCACGACATCGATGGCCCGTCCGGCCGAGCCCACGCGGAACGACACCATGCCCCCGAAGTCGGCCATCTGACGCGATGCCACGGCATGGCCTGGGTCCTCAGACAGGCCCGGGTAGTACACCGACGTGACGTCGGGGTGGGTCTGCAGGAACCCGGCGATCGCGCGGGCGCCCGCACAGTGCGCTCGCATGCGGATCGCCAAGGTCTTGAGGCCCCGGAGCGCCAGGTAGCAGTCCATCGGCCCCGGCACCGCACCCACCGCGTTCGTGAGGAACCCGAGTCGCTCGATCCACTCCTCGTCGCTGGTGACGACGGCTCCACCGATCAGGTCGGAATGTCCACCGATGTACTTGGTGACGCTATGCACGACCGCATCGGCTCCAAGGGCCAGTGGGCGTTGCAGAGCTGGCGTCGCGAAGGTGTTGTCGACCACCACGCGCGCGCCCGCCTCGTGCGCGACCGCCGCCACTGCTCCGATGTCCACGATCTTGAGCAGTGGGTTGGACGGCGACTCGATCCACACCAGTTTGGTCCAGGAGGTCATGGCCGACGCGAGCGCATCGAGGTCGCCCATGTCGACGGTCGACATCGTGAGGCCCCAGCCGCTCAGCACGGTGGACAGGAGGCGGTAGGTGCCGCCGTAGACGTCGTCGGCCAGCACGACGTGGTCACCCGGCTGCAGCGTGAGGAGCAGCGTCGTCTCGGCGCTCATGCCGCTGCCGAACGCGAAACCGCGTTGTCCGCCTTCCAGGGAGGCGAGCGCGCTCTGGAAGGCCTCGCGGGTGGGGTTGCCGCCCCGCGCGTAGTCCCACACCTTCGGCTCGCCCACCGCGGGCTGCGTGTACGTCGAGGTCTGATAGATCGGCACGTTGACGGCCCCGTAGGGAGCGTCGGGGTCCTGGCCGGCGTGGATCGCTCGCGTCTCGAACCGAAGTGTGGGTCGCTGGTCGGTCATCGGTTCCTCGCGCTTCCTCTGGTCAGTTGATCTCCGGTCATCGCATCTCGGGTGGGCGTTTCCAGCCGCGTTCCTTCAATTCGTCCAGGGCGTCGGCACCTTCCCTCGCTCTGGTCCACAGCATGGCCTTGCGCTTGGCATCGTGCCCGGGCGCGAACTGCCCCTTCACCAGCTGCTGACATGCCGGATCACCGCACGCGCAGTAAGAGAACAGCGGCTCAGCATCGCGTGGGGGGGCGGCGGCGTGTTTGTACGGTGTCGCGGGGAGGGAGGCTGAAGGCACGACGATCACGCCTTCGGAAGGGTCGCCCGGTGCGAACCGTTTGCCGTCGAGTGCCAGCAGGCCCGTCAGGGCCGCCAACGCGGCGTCGATCCGATCCTGCGAGCTCAGTTCGTCGGTGCGCACGCCGCGGGCGCGCAGGACCGCCTCGCGCCAGACACGCTTGCCCACACCTTTCGGCGGAAGCGCACCCGCGAGGACCACGGCGCTCGCGTGCGGGAACACTTCCAAGGCCTTGCCCTTGGGACTGCCCGCTCCGTACGCGGGGAACCCCGCCTCCGCAGCCTGGGCGAACACCTCGAACCCCACCTGCATCCAGTCGAAGAACCTATTCCCGGTGCCGTGCTCGGCGCTCGGTGTGTTGAATGACTGGATGTTCAGTGCGGCCAGTTCGCGTTCGGTGCGTCTGGATCGGCCGGTGGCCGCCCACCGCGGGGGGGAATCGATGGCGATCACGTCGGGTCGAAGGTCCCCGAGCATGACGGCGATGTCGCTGACCCGCACGTGGGAACGCACCTGCAGTGGAACCAGGCGCTCGTCGAGCAGGACCACATCGAGCCCTTTGCCCACCCCGACGTCAACGCCCAGCGATCGCATCGACCGTCTCAGGGCTGGGTCTGCCGTCGATGGGCGAGGAAGTCCAACAGATCGCTTCGCGTCAAGACGCCCAGCACCTGCCCCGCCTTCGTGACCAACACGGCAGGACCGTGTTCCAACTCGCTGAAGGCTGACTCGATGGGGTGGTCCCATTCCACCAAGGCGATCGGCGGTGCCATGACCTCCGCGACATCGGCCTGCAGCGCGTCGGGATCGCGGAAGACCCGTTCAAGGAGTTCCCGGTCGCGGATCGAACCGACGAAGGACGTCACATCGGCGCCTTCTCCGCGGACGACCGGGGCCTGGGAGATGTCGTGCTCCTTCAGGACGTCCACCGCTTGACGAACCTTGGCATGGGCGTCGACCGTGATGAGCGTGGGCATCTCGCCCCCTTTGGACGCCAGCACCTCTTCGACCCGGATCACGTCAGGCCGTTCCACCATGCCGTGCTGCAGCATCCACGAGTCGGAGTACACCTTGGAGAGGTAGCCCCTCCCGGTGTCGGGCAGCAGGACCACCACGGTCGCGGAAGCGTCGAGCTCGCGGGCGACCTGCAGCGCTGCGAAGACCGCGGTGCCGCACGACCCGCCGACCAAGATCCCTTCCTGCCGGGTGACCGCTCGTGCCGTCAGGAACGAGTCACGGTCGCTGACCTTCACGTAGCGGTCCACGATCTCAGGATCGAAGGTACCGGGCCAGAAGTCCTCGCCGATGCCCTCCACCAAGTAGGGACGCGGCTCGTCTCCTGAGTAGATCGAGCCCTCAGGGTCAGCGCCCACGATCGTGATCGCGGGGTTCTGTTCCTTCAGGTAGCGGCCGATCCCGCTGATCGTGCCACCGGTACCCACGCCGGCGACGAACACATCGATCGTGCCGTCGGTCTGTGCCCACAGTTCCGGGCCCGTGGTCTCGTAGTGGGTCTTCGGGTTCTCCGGGTTCCAGTACTGGTTGGGTTGGAACGCGCCCGGGATCTCCTCGCTGAGACGATCGGCGACCCGGTAGTAGCTCTCGGGCGAATCCGGCGCCACCGCGGTGGGCGTGATGATGACTTCGGCGCCGTAGGCCCGCAACAGTGAGATCTTCTCCTGGCTCATCTTGTCCGGCATGACGAAGATGCACTTGTAGCCCCGGATCGCGGCGGCGATGGCGAGCCCGTGACCGGTGTTGCCGCTCGTGGGCTCCACGATCGTCCCGCCGGGCTTCAACAGACCTTGTCGTTCGGCCGCTTCGATCATGCGGACCCCGATGCGGTCCTTCACCGAGCCGCCGGGGTTGAGCATCTCCAATTTCGCCAGGACGGTCGGTCTCACGCCTCGCGCGACCCGATCCAACCGCACCAAGGGCGTGTTGCCCATGGCGTCCAGGAACGTGTCGAGCACCTGCATGCGAACCCCTTCCGTGGCCAGTAACCGGACCATCGTGGCAGAAGCCTCCCGGACACGCTTCACCTTGGGGACTAAAGTGCCGATTCCAACAACGGGTCACGCGCACGACGCGTGTCCAACGTGCCTGATCGATGAGTGAGCGGAGTGGTTGTGACCGGCATCGAGGACGAGTCCAGGGTTGAGGCGAGCGGCGAGACCGCCATGGAATCGGGCGGCGGTGAGGGCCTGCTGGTCGTCGACGACGACCCGTTCATCGCGAGGCTGCTCGAGATCGAGCTCCGTGCTGCGGGGTATGACGTCCGGGTGGCCTCCGACGGTGCCCAGGCGCTCGTCGCTGCCCAGGAACGTTGTCCCGACCTGGTTCTGGCCGACGTGATGATGCCGAACATGGACGGGTTCGAGTTGACACGTCGGCTCCGCCAGGATCCCCGAACCGCTGCGGTCTCGATCATCATGCTCACGGCCCGCGGGCTGTCAGCCGACAAGCTCGAAGGCTTCGCGATCGGTGCGGACGACTACATCGTGAAGCCGTTCGATACACCCGAACTCCTCGCTCGCATCCGAGGGGTCCTTCGACGTTCGCGAGACATGCGGGCCCAATCTCCCCTGACCGGTCTGCCAGGCAACGTTCGGATCGAAGAAGAGATCGATGCTCGCGTCGACCAGCACCGCCCGTTCGCGATCCTGTATGCCGACCTGGACCACTTCAAGGCGTTCAACGATCACTACGGGTTCATGCGGGGCGACCAGGTGATCCAATCCAGTGCCGGCCTGATCGAGGAGGTCGCTCGCGACCTCACCGGCGGAGACGCCTTCGTCGGCCACGTCGGCGGAGACGACTTCGTCGTGGTCGTCGATCCGGGCCATGCCGCCGTGGTGGCCCAAGGCATCGTGGAACGCTTCGACAAGGTGGCCCCGGAGTTGTACGACACCGAGGACCGCGAGCGCGGCTACGTCGAGGTGACGAACAGACGTGGGGAACTCCAGCGGTTCCCGATGCTGACCGTGTCGATCGGTATCGCCACGACCGATCACCGGAACTTCCAGCACTACGCTGAAGCGGTGGCCGTCGCGACCGAGATGAAGCAGTTCACGAAGGGCTCTACCGGCTCGTCGTGGGCGATGGACCGCCGCGCGATCTAGTCGCGAGCAGGGTCTGGGAGCGACTCGAGCGGAGCCGGTTCGGCCAGGTAGAAGCCCTGCCCGAACGGGACACCCAGCTCTCGGAGTGTGGCGAGTTCGGCTGCGGTTTCGATCCCTTCGGCAACCATGTGCACGTCCATGTCGTCGGCGAAGGACACCAACGCCGAGGCCAGCGCGCGCTTCGCGCGGTCACTGTCGATGCTGCGGGTGAGGCTCAGGTCCATCTTCACGATGTCAGGGGCGATCCGCAGCGTGTGCCGAAGGCTCGCGAACCCGGCACCCGCGTCGTCGATCGCGATCCGGGCACCCAGGCTCCGAAGAGGCACGAGTGCCTCGACCAGGTGTTCGTAGTCTTCCACGGCCTCATGCTCGGTGATCTCCAACACCAGCCGGGACGCGTGCGGTTCCAGCAGACGGGTGATGTCGGGGGAGATCGCAGCGTGATGCGAGCAGTTCACCGCCAGGTAGGCACCGGGCGGGACACGGTCCAGCATCGCCAGCGCCTGTGTCACGGTCGCGACCTCGAGCCGCACCCCGAGCGCGTGTGCCACCGCTTCAGCGAACCATTCGTTGGGTGGACGCAGAGGCAGCGAATGGAACCTCGCGAGGGCCTCCATGCCCACCGTGTCCATCGTCGTCAGGTCCATGATCGGCTGGAAGACCATGGAGAGTCCTTCGCCGGCCACGAACCGTTCGATCTCCGATCGACGGGCGTCCCGGACTTCGCGTTCGTTGTCCTCGCGTCTGAGCTGTTGGGTCAACTCGTAGACGATGCCGGCGATGACCTCCGAGGATAGGCTCGCCCCCCCGGCCATCACCCTCTCGATCGAGTCCAGGATCTCATCGCCGGCCGTGCCCTTCACCAGATAGCCCACGGCGCCAGCACGCAGCATCTCCAGCACGGTGGGACGGTCCTCGAAGGCCGAGAGCGCGATCACCCGGGTATCGGGGGACAGGCGCGAGATCTCTCGTGCGGCTCGAGGTCCGCCGCCCGCGGGCATCTTCACGTCCACCAGGGCGACGTCGGGTCGTTGGTCGGTGGCGATCTGGATCGCTTCATCGGCGTCACCCGCCGTGCCGATCAACGTCAGGTGATCCTCGTGGGCGAGGAGGTCGGCGAGGGCGATCCGGAGGGCGGGTTCGTCGTCGGCGATGAGCACACGGATCGGGTCGGCGCCGAGCATGTCAGCGCCGCCGTTGTAGGGGGAAGTTCCGACGGCCATCAGGGGGACGCTACCGGTCACCGAACCTCCGCTCAAGCATGTCGGCTGCATCTGTCCCCATATCCGTTCGTGTGTGTGGCATCTCAGGCATCATCGGCACGCGGACCCACTCGCCTGCAGTCCTGCCGGGTAGCATCGCGATATCCGCCTCCAGGGCAGGAGAGGGGGAAGGGGGGTCGATGAGCACGCGCGTCATCCGGGCACCGCGGGGCTCTGACATCTCCTGCCGCTCCTGGCCGCAGGAAGCAGCGATGCGGATGCTCATGAACAACCTGGATCCCGAGGTGGCCGAACGCCCCGAGGACCTGGTGGTGTACGGGGGAACCGGTCGAGCCGCCCGCAGCTGGGAGGCCTACGACGCGATCGTGCGAACGCTGCGAACGCTGGGCGACGATGAGACGTTGCTCGTGCAGTCGGGCAAACCCGTCGCGGTCTTCCGCACCCACGACATGGCTCCCCGTGTCTTGATCTCCAACTCGATGCTGGTGCCCAAGTGGGCCGATTGGGACACCTTCCGGGCCCTGGAAGCCAAGGGACTCACGATGTACGGCCAGATGACGGCGGGCTCGTGGATCTACATCGGCACCCAGGGGATCCTCCAGGGGACCTACGAAACGCTCGCTGAGTGCGCCGCGCAGCATTTCGAAGGTTCGCTCGTGGGGACGATCACGCTGACCGGTGGCCTCGGCGGGATGGGCGGCGCCCAGCCGCTCGCCATCACGATGAACGGTGGTGTGGCTCTCTGCGTCGACATCGACCCATCCCGTATCCGTCGTCGCATCGAGACCCGCTACCTGGACCGGGAGACGACCGATCTG